>JBQCEA010000444.1:0-3716 GCA_051960695.1 Mucilaginibacter sp.
TGAAGGTACGCCCCGGTCGGCAGTATGCCCGTGTGCTTGTAATTCCATAGCGATCACCTGCCTGTTCCTGGCAAACAATGGCAATACCTGTGCAAAATTGGTTTGTATGGTTGATCCGCCGCCGTGAATGAGCACGAGCGGACTGCCTGAGCCGTGTATCTCATAATAAAGGTCGAGGCCGTTAACCGATTTATAGCCGGAAGTCATGTTCGTATTCATAGGGTTATCGGGTTAGTTCTATTTTTGCTGCACATCCACGTTGCCCGATTTCTTATCAAAAGCAATTGAAATGCTGGCGTGGAATAACGAATTATCAAAACGGTAAATATTACTGTTCTGATCCGCACCCTGGAAGATCAGCGTAAGATTGGATTTTTTAGCCTGTGCAAGCAGGTTATTCAAATCCTGCTCATCGGTAGTATTATAGATGATCTCGTGTGCCACGTTCCCAGAAATGGTTTTAACTTCAGTTCCGATCAGCACAGTTTCATACTTATCCGGCTTATCGGCGTCGCCTTTCACGGTCTTATATTCCTGGTAATTGCGGCCGTTAAAAGTTTGGGCATCGCTCTCTTTAAAACCTTTGGCAGTAGTCAAAAAATCATGCGATTGCGCATCGGTCATGTTAGTCAGGTTCAGCAGTTCCTCAAACGACAGGCTTTGAGCGTAAGCACCCGAACAGGCAAAGAACAACAAAATAATAAAGAGGTATCTTCTCATTGCGATAGTTATCTCAAATATAAAATCATCCGGTTAATATTACTCACCCGGGTGATAAGTTTTTTCAGCATGTTTAAGCACATCTGCCTTATAAAATAGCACAACTTTAAACCGGCCATTGATGAAACCATCGGCCTGGTCGGTAAAGTGTTTTGAGTTTGGATCGAACGATTCACCGCCTGTTATAATGGTCTTTGCTTTAATTCTCGGGCCAAACTCCACCGCTGCAATAAAGCTATTGCCACTATAGCCATAGCGCTTTTGCGTTTTTACAGCACGGCTTTGGAACGATGGCAACTGCCCGAATTGCGAACCCACTAACCCCACCGGTATGCTCGGCTGTTGATCGTCAAAACTTACACCATCGGCCGGACGCTGGTAACGGTTAATATCTCCCCATTCTACTTTCCAGGTTCCGTAACGTTTTTGCAGGCTTTTAATCGCTTCGTCCAGCAACAACAACTCTTTTTGCGGATCAATAGTTTTAAGCATTTCGTCCATGCGTTGGGCTTGATAAGTAGATTGTTCCACAGTTTTTGCTCTCGGCATCGCCATCAGCATACGTGTACCCCATTCAACCGCCAGCGTAGTGGCTACAGAATGAATTGCTGAACGCCTGTCCCAATCCCGTAATATCTTAACCGGTTCGGCAAGTGTTTGCTTTAGCGAATCATTAGCTGAATGATAAGCATTAACTAAAGATGGTATCAGTACATCAAATCCGGCAAGATAATGGTCATAACCTTTGGCTATCAAATCATCCAGACTGAGGTTTTTGGCATTGTTAAGTAGTTTAATAGCATTTATTGCCCGGTAATTTTCGCCATCGGGGGCCATATAGGCAGGGTATTTACTTTTATCCGGACTGGCTGAACCCGAGCAGGTATAAGGCGTAGAATTGCAATTTTCGATCCAACCGGTCGCCGGATTATAAACATGCACGATCTCATTTAAAGAATGAACGCCCTGCCATTCAGTAGCCGAAGTGCTACCATCGACAGGCAATGTCCAATCCAGTTTTGGATCACGCTTAGGCATGTAATTGCCATACCAGAAAGCGATGTTGCCCTGGTCGTCAGCGTAAACCGTATTATTGGTGGCGTTGGAGAGCAGGTCCATCGCCTTTTTGTATTCGGCAAACGTGTTTGCCTTGGTAATAAGCCATGATTCGAGCAAGGCATTATACGAACGGTTATTAGCTTTTAAGGCAAGCCATTTTCCATTCCTGCTGCCCAATACTGGCCCATGCTGCGTATAATAACCGGTAATGGTACGTTCTTCTGTTTTGTCACCGTTCTTTACTTTCAGTACCAATTGACGGCTGGTCACAGGTTTTAACTGCCCATCATATTCATAGTACCATTTGCCGTCGTTTTTGCTCATTTTTTCAGCGTACAGATCGGCCACATCAGCATAGCTGGAAGTATGCATCCATCCGCAATGCTGGTTAAACCCCTGGTAAATAAAGAACTGTCCCCAGGTAACAGCGCCATAAGCATTCAAACCTTCATCACTTACAATCTGGACTTCATCACGGAAATAAAACGGCACATGCGGATTAATGTACAGCATGGCATGGCCTGAAGCTGAGCGTGAAGGAGCTATTGCAAAACCATTTGAGCCGGTCTCTTTTTCCTGTATAATATTATCAATTGTGTGAGGTGCAGATAGCGCACCCATATTATCCGGCCCTTTGCTGTAAAATTGTTCGGTTTCCTTTAAATTGATCCCACCGGTTTCAGTTGCCGATACGCTGCCATCGGTGAACATAAGCGCATACCAGGGCTCGAAGTGGTGAAAAACCTGCGGTTTCACTTCGGGGTGTTTATATAAGTAATAATTGATACCATCGGCAAAGGCGTCCATTAATTTTTTGAACCACAGCGGGCTCGACTGGTAATCTTTTATGGCCTCCGTGCTGTCGGCTATCAATTGCAGTTGCACATCCTGGTATAGTTTATCTTCTCCATCCACTTCTGCTTGCTTGCCTATCTGGTACAGGTAATTGCGCTCAATTCCTTTAAAGTTTTCCTCACATTCAGCATACATCAACCCGAATACTGCCTCGGCATCGGTTTTACCATAAATATGTGGCATGCCCCAGTTATCGCGGATGATAGTAACCCCGTTCGCTTCTGCGCGGTACCGCTGAATTTCCTTCGGTGTAAAATGCTGACTGTAGCCCAAAAACGGTATCAGCATACAGACTAAAAACAGGTACTGTTTTACTGTAACTGAAATTTTACTGTAACATACCCCTCCATAATGTGTCATATTAACAATTAATTTAAATAATAGCGTTATTTTTGTACCGTTAACATTCATGCCCTGGGCGTTGGAAAAGGGGAATTTAGGGAATTGATATAATTTTTCGGGCAAACTTCTGTTCATATTACCGACCCTTTATGTAACATTTGTAAAACAAATTTTCAAGCGTTTGATTTACAACAATATAGGACGTTATACGTTTAACAGCATAGGATCAGAAAACGATCATAAAAAGAGCTTAGGTAAACTAACATGTTATCTGAGATTTAGTTGATTCAATGTCATTGAGAGTGATGTTGAGATGCGTTCCGGGGTGAGATACGGAACGCATTTTTTTTGAGTATTATTTTGCAGGCATAACAGCCCGCATAGGGTAGTGCTCATAACTGTTAATGGTTGCCGCCGGATCATTTTTGATGAACTCCAACAACTGCTCTTCACTTTTCATTTCTACAACGCCTATACCATAAGCGCCTTTAGGATCAAATACCGGCCCAAAAACAACAACCAGTCCTTTCTGCATCAGGTCGGTCCAATAGGCAACGTGCTGTGTCATAATGGCGCGTTCTTCCGGTGTCATATCCTGTGAAAAAGTTGGCCGGTAGGGATTGAGCTTCAGAAAATAGTGTGGCATGGTTTTTTTATCGATTGTTTTCCTAAGTTAGAACTTAATTAACTTAATACAATCATTTAAGTCAGCCAACCGATATATTTGCCTGCATGGAACT
>JBQCEA010000445.1:0-4602 GCA_051960695.1 Mucilaginibacter sp.
CAGGAGTGGGTAAAGATCAGTGAAATATTTACGGAGCATATCAAGAAGATTGCACCGCCATCAGTTAAAGTAAAAGTGACGACTCACCACGGCGGTGAACCAGTTGTTACCCCTACCGACAGTGTAGCTTATCAGGCTGCACAAAAGGCCATTACTGAGTCTTTTGGTAAAGCTCCTATTCCTACCCGTGGTGGCGGCAGTATTCCATTCGTGGATTTATTTGAAGCCGAACTGGGCATTAAAACAGTGCTGATGGGTTTCGGGCTGGATAGCGATGCCTTGCACTCACCAAACGAGAAATACGATATTTTCAACTATTATAAGGGCATTGAAACTATCCCGCTGTTTCACAAGTACTTTGCCGAATTGAGCCAAAAAAGTTGATTTTTTTTAAAACAGACAGGTTTATTTAGTTATTATACTATTAAATTAACTAAAAATTTAAAATCATGCCTACTAAAGAAAAATCATCAAAATCAGAAGCATCTAAAGAGATGCGTACTGGCAAATCTTCACAGGAAAGAAGTAATGCAGCCAAAGAAATGGCGAGTGGCAACAAAGGGAAAAGCCACGGCAACAACACCAATAAAAGCCACTAATATAAATGCCCCGGTATTATTCTACCGGGGCATTTATATTTATATGATAAAGTGCTCACAATTGGCCAGAAAACTTTCATCAGCATCCACACCAATGCCGGCCTTATCATCAATTTCAAGAAAATAGCCATTGTATCTTACACCGGCAACACATGGATCCTCTAAATGTCCGAGCATACAGGTATCCATATCGTAGAATTTGATATTAGGACTTGAATATACAAAATGCAGCTTAGCGCTCAGGGCAATACGGCTTTCAAGCATTCCTCCCATCATACAGGGAATACCTTTTTCGGCAGCCAGATCATGTATTTTCTTAGCCTCGTTTATTCCACCGGATTTGGAGAACTTAATATTAATATAATCGCATGAGTCGCTGTTTATCTGCTTACGGGCATCATGATGATTAAACACACTTTCATCAGCCATGATCTTCACAGGTGAAAGCTTTTTCAATTCTGGTAACCTATCGTCGTACCAGGTACGCATCGGCTGTTCACAAAATTCTATGTCGAATTTGCTTATTCCCCGCAATGCAAACAAAGCATCGTCAAAATCCCATCCCTGGTTAGCATCCACCCGTATCCTCATTTTAGCTCCTACAGCATTCCGTATCCACGTTATTCGCTCCACGTCTTCTTTAGAATTCTTACCAAGTTTAACTTTTAACACTGTTGCACCATTCTTTTTAAATTCCAATGCCTTTTGCGCCATCTTTTCTGGGGAAGATATTCCAATCGTAATGTCAGATTCTACAGGCCGTTTGCTTCCACCTAAATACTTATATAAAGGTAATCCGGCATTTTTAGCAGCAATATCATACAAGGCCATATCAAAGGCGCTTTTAACTGTGCTATTACCGGCCGTAAAATCATGTAATTGCTGTAAGCGAGCCGGAATATCTAAAACATTTTGCTCCTTCCACAACCGGGCGAATTCTTTGGCCATCACAAGGCAGGTATCTTGTGTTTCACCCACGATCATCGGGAAAGCCGAACACTCACCTACACCGTAAAAGCCTGCGTCTGTATGTATCCGGATAAAAACATTTTGTGCGTGATCCATCGTTCCGGTAGCAATGGTAAAAGGTTCCATCGGTATGCTAAAGCGGTAAATCTCTGTATGGGTTATCTTAATTGGTTGCAATGTTGTAAAGTTGTAAGGTTGTAAAGTTAAGGTTTGCGGGACATTGACCAAATGCATAATAACTTTGCCGTAAAGAATTTGCACTTTAACACATTTAAATTATCTTTGTAATACTTCAATAACAATTCAACTTTAGCCGCTCGGGGCTGTTATTATCCCGGAGATCTGCGCTGATTTTAGTGAATACATAACATTTTTAAATTGATTTTTTTATGGGAATTGAACCATCAAAACCATTTGATTATAATTCTACACGCAATAAGCTGATCCTTTCGGAATACGGCCGTAACGTGCAGAACATGGTAAAATATATCGTCAATTTACCGACGAAGGAAGAACGTAACCGCTATGCACAGGTTGTAATAGACCTGATGGGCTTTTTAAACCCGCATCTGCGTGATGTTGCCGACTTTAAACATAAGCTTTGGGACCACCTGCACATTATTTCTGATTTCCAGATAGATGTGGATTCACCTTATCCGAAGCCATCTCCGGATGTAATCCATTTTAAACCGGAAAGGCTGCAATACCCGCATCAGCGTATACGCTATAAGCATTATGGTAAAACCATTGAGCTGATGATAGAAAAAGCCAAAAGCATTGAAGAGCCCGAGCGCAAACAACATATGGTGCAGGCAATAGCCAACTTCATGAAAATGGCTTATATTCAATGGAATAAAGATTCTGTTGCAGACGAGAGTATCCTTGCCGATCTTCGTGAGCTTTCTAAAGGCGAACTGAAACTGGAAGACAATGTTAATTTGAATAAAGTGGAATATCGTGCTTCCAACCAAAACAATAACAATAACCGAAACCGTAATAATCAGAAAAACCGGAACAACAACAATCAGCGGAACAACCAAAACAACCGCAACCGTAATAGCGGCGGTTCCCGGAAATACTAATTTGTTGATAGATCATCTGTTATATTTCATGGCAGGTCACGGAATATTTTCATCTTTGTGCCATCGGAAACAAAAGCAGAATCTAATGCTTCACGGAAAGGTATGTCCGGTAAAATGAAGTTATAAACCATCAGCTTTGAATCAAAAATGAATAACGCATTTGAAATTATAGGCGGTAAACCACTTAAAGGCGAAATCATACCCCAGGGTGCGAAAAATGAGGCATTACAGGTTATTTCGGCGGTTCTTTTAACTCGCGAAAAGGTTACCATCAGTAATATACCGGATATAAAAGACGTAAACAAGCTGATAGAGCTGCTCGGCGACATGGGCGTAAAGGTAGATCGCCTTACTCCTGACACCTATAGTTTTGAAGCTAAAAATATTGACCTTAATTTTTTCCAGTCTGAAACCTTCAGGTCAAAAGGCGGAAGCCTGCGTGGCTCTGTAATGATCGTTGGCCCGCTGCTGGCACGCTTTGGTAAAGCTGCTATCCCAAAACCAGGTGGCGATAAAATAGGTCGCCGGAGATTGGATACCCACTTCCTTGGTTTTGAAAAACTGGGCGCAAAATTCGACTATGATGCCGAGAGTGGCTTTTTCAATGTTGATGCATCGCAATTACAGGGAACTTATATTCTTTTGGACGAGGCCTCTGTAACCGGAACGGCAAACATAGTGATGGCTGCGGTATTGGCTAAAGGCACCACGACCATTTATAACGCCGCTTGTGAACCATATTTACAGCAATTATGCAAAATGCTAACCCGCATGGGTGCTAAGATCAATGGCATAGGCAGTAATTTACTTACCATTGAGGGTGTAAGCGAACTGCACGGTACAGATCACCGCTTGTTGCCTGATATGATCGAGATCGGTTCATTTATTGGCCTTGCTGCCATGACTGAATCTGAGATCACCATAAAAGATGTACACTATGATGAGTTGGGTATTATACCAGATGTATTCAAGCGCCTGGGCATCAAATTAGAGCGTCGTGGCGATGATATTTACATTCCTGCGCAAAAGCATTACGAGATAGAAACTTTTATAGATGGTTCTATTATGACTATTGCTGATGCGCCATGGCCAGGCTTCACTCCCGACCTTTTAAGCATTGTATTGGTTGTTGCCATACAAGCAAAAGGATCTGTGCTGATACATCAAAAAATGTTTGAAAGCCGCCTATTCTTTGTCGATAAATTACTGGATATGGGTGCGCAGATCATCCTTTGCGACCCGCATCGCGCGACTGTTATCGGACTGGATAAACAAGTTCAATTACGTGGTATATCCATGACCTCGCCCGACATACGTGCCGGTGTATCACTGCTTATTGCCGCTTTATCAGCTCAGGGAAAATCAACCATTTATAATATCGAGCAGATCGAACGCGGCTATCAGCATATCGATGAAAGACTAAGGGCCTTAGGTGCTGATATAAAGAGGATTTAATATTTAGTCTGGAAGTTTCGCAGTTTATCTTCCGGACTAAATACTTACCTTTATGAAAAACCGCAATCTTGCACACACTAAAACGCAATAAATCAAATTATTATAGCTTCATTCTTTTATTTGTCGCTATCAAAATAGGTTTAAACCTATTCGCTATATCACATTTTGGTTTCCAGCGTGACGAACTTCTTCATCTGGCATTAGGCGATCATCTGGACTGGGGTTTTAAAGAAGTGCCGCCATTTATCGCAGTACTTGCTAAAATATCAACAACCATTTTCGGTAGCTCGGTTTTTGCGACACGCATATTTAGCACCGTTTTCAGCGGACTGATCATTTGGTTCACCGGGTTAATAGTTATTGAACTCGGCGGAGGCCGGTTTGCAATTGTGATTGCCTGCATTGGTCTTATCTTCTCTCCTGCTTTTGCTGCCAGTGGTTACCTGTTTCAGCCTGTCGTTTTCGATCAATTATGGTGGGTTCTGGCGGTCTACCTT
>JBQCEA010000446.1:0-13394 GCA_051960695.1 Mucilaginibacter sp.
ACCCAGGGTAACTGATACCTGGTTCTCGAATTTCTTATCCAGCGTTAAACCGAAAGTTCCGCTATAGCGGTCCTGTTCCGGCCCTGTACTACCAAAATACTGACGCACGCCATTCTCGACTGAAAAATAATAACTGTTACCAAACATGTGCCCGCTTCCGGCAAAGGTCAGCTTTAATTCTCCGCCGGTTAAGCCATATCCTAAACTTGGGTTGGTATAAAGCGGAGTAATGACGGTTCCCTGCAGCATAAAGTAAAACCGGTAGTCGATATTAGCCAGGTAGTAACGTAAGCCTGTTTCCAGGTCGGTTAAGCCATTGGCAGTGCTTTTGTAGCCTGTTTGCTGGAAAGTATTCATGGTATAAGGCAGGAGGGCAACTAATGACCACCGCCTGCTGATGCCATATTCGGCAAACAGCGAATAAGTGACCGATGAGAACTGGCCATTATTAGCAAAAGGCCTCTTTACCCGCAGCGAGTCCCATTCTTTATTAGCAAAAAAATAGCTTACAGAGGGGTTAAGCAGCAAAGTTTTTGGTCGTAACGGAAAACCATCGGCATATACTCTTTGCTGCAACACCATAATAAGGCCTGCTATCCCCAGCAAATATTTTATTTGTGTTTTAGTAAACTTCATATCATGCCTTAAAATAATGCGAACGTATCCCTCATCCACCTGCCTTCCAGGTCTTTGTATTTTTCAGTTATCTCATGTGCAAGGTCTTTAAAGGCCATCATACGTTTTTTGCCACCGAGAACATTGTAGGCAGCATATTCATTGTTTGGCGGTGCAAATGGATCAAGCAGCCCGATACCCATCAGTGTTGGGCATTTAATATTTTGTGCAAAATTGCGGGCATCGTAATAGTCCAGGTTGTTCAATACTTTGTCCATGGTTAGGCCCGGCTGTGTAGCCACATATTTTTTAAAGGCGCTAATGGGCCAGTCTACTTCGCCAACCAGTCCGCGAATGTCACATAAAATAGGGTTTTGGGCCGAGCAGAGATTTACGCGTTTATCAACCCCGGCAACTGCCAGTGCCAGGTAACCGCCCATACTACCGCCTGATACTAATATATCATCATGTATCAGGTTGGGGCGCGAATAGATAAAATCGATACAACGCACACAATCCATGATCACACCGCGCATTACATATTTATCACGGTCTTCTACACGGTAAGAAATGTATTCGTCGCGGCGGGTATTTATTTCATCCCGACTATTTCCTTGCCCTCGTACATTTAAGGTGATTATTGCCAGGTCATTATCCAGGCCCAGCATCGGGTCAAGGCTTACCTGGTAACCGGGCAAGCCCAGCAATACGGCAAATTTCCGGTTCTTGTTTTTGGTTTTGGGAACGGTCATGTAACCGCGGATAGTATAATTATCCAGCGATTTCATCTCGATCAAAAACACCTCACGGTTTTCTGTATTCTGTTTAGGCAGCGGCGTGATCTTAAAATCAGGCTGAACCTTCGCTAGTTCGGCTTTTGCATTTTCCCAAAACTGGTCGAAATCTGCCGGGCGCTGATATTCTGAACGGATCTCTTCAGGCCTGATGCCGAATGCCCGGCGGGTAGTGTCATCATAGTCGGAAACATTGACCATGAAATTTATCTTATAAAAACAGGGTTTTAGATCTGGAATATGAAAATCGTAGCTTTCGTTCGAGTTTCTGGCTATCTTAACATTGATCTTTTTATCAAACAGTTTTTCGCCTTTTTCGGTAGTCACCAAATAGCTTACCGTTCCTTCCTGGTCGGCGTCGGTAGGGTTTTTAACCTCGAAAGTGTAATAAGCCGATTCGTTGAAAATAGCGTTTTTGTCGTGTGCTATTAATTCAGTACTTACGTCGTTGTCTGCCTTAGTACTATTTTTGGCAGGCCCCTGGAAATTAGCAGCCTTAGCCTGACCGCAAATAGCAGCCAATCCTAATACCAAACCCACAACACTTAATGGGCTTTTCGCAATACCGTATCTCAGCTTATTAAACATAACCTGTTCATTGTTTGTGTTTTGCCTTTATCAGGAAATCAGATTTACGGATAAAATGATTTAAAGGTTCCTCGATAAATTTAAATAAAATTACAGATACCGCATTCAGCAGTATAAACGCATATAAAATGTTCAGTCCGTCGTATTCAAACGGCGAATGCCAATCTACACCCCATTTATCATACAATGCAAATGTTTTATCATTTAGCCAATTGATTCCGTTGTAAATAAACACATACATAAAGCCCAGATGGATAAGGTAAAATATGTATGAGCTTTTACCCAGCAACTCAACAAAAGGATTGGCCAGAACTTTCTTCATTGCCGTTGCTTCAGTGATAACCCCGTAAAAAAAAGTAGCGATGCATATCGGCAGCATATAATTATTGATGACCACGCCAAGCGGATTGTGCAATCCGGCCGACCATCCCGGTGGGATAGGCAATAAGGACATCAACCATACGCAAAAGAAAATGAGAATAAAGCCGATATAAGTGAATTTGACCTGATTGGTACGATGAAAGCCATTGTTACGAATCATCAGCGCCAGTTTTATACCAACAAAGAACTCAAAGCAGCGCCCGAAGAAGGTATACAGCATCATGAACGTGAAATCGCCAAAAAAGCCGTACCAGTTCACATTGCGGAATATCAATACCATTAAACAGCCAAAACCGGTGATGGCAATGACTTGTAAATAGTATTTCTTATACCTGTGGAGGATATAAAAAATGACAGGCGCCGAAAAGTAAAAACATTCCTCAACGGTAAGCGACCAGCCCTGGGCCACGCCGGTAAAATTAAGCTGGTGAAAAAAGCCGCGAACAAATGTGATATGCATAAAGAACAGCACTACCGCATTAGGAAAATTATTAACGATACTCGGCTCCCGGGTGAAATAGTAGTAAATGAATGCTCCTGCCGTGATCAGAAAATACATGGGGTAGATACGGGCCACACGGTTTTTGAGATACTGTTTGAACCAATCTTTGGTTAAGTGAAAATTATCGTAATATCTGAAAGCGATCAGGAAGCCCGAAAGCACAAAGAAGATGGTTACTCCGATGTGAAACTCAAGAAAAAAACGCTTTATGAAATGGGGGAAGTCTTTATCAAAAGTATACTCGTAGTGCGAGATGAATACGAGGTATGCTGCCAATGCACGCACCCCCGTTAGCGCCGGAATATAATTTTGCTGCTCTCGCTGTGACAAGACTAAAAATTTTTTGCTTTCTACGCCGTTTAGTGGACTTGTGTTTAACGTCGCCGTTAAATTTAAACAATAATAAAAAAATTATCCTTAAAGAGGAATTGGGTTTGAGATTAGCAATTAAGACATATCGAAATATTTAGTCTTTCCTATTAACACACCCCTAACCCCTCTCAAGAGGGAATTTAGACATTGTTACAGTGCTGATCCCTGTACTATGCCCCTGTCGGCAATGGTTTTATCGATATAATGCTGTATCTCTGATTTTTTCAATCCCCAGTTTGGGGCAATCAGCAATTCCATATCGGATAAACCAAATAAGCGTTGTATAACCACATCCGGGCGGACGAGCGGCAACAATTCGCAAAGGAAGTCGGTATATTCAGGCAGGGTGAACAGCTTGAACGGATCACGTTTATACTTTACACCCATTACCGAACCTTCTACAATATGCAGGTGATGGAATTTAACAAATTTGATCTGTGGAAAGCGGTTGATCTCATCGGCATAGCGAAGCATCATTTCTTTGGTTTCCCACGGAAAGCCGAAAATAGTATGCACACAAATATCCAGCGGACTATTCTGCACCAGGTTGAGCGCGTTTACGAGGTCCTCATGCATACAGCCGCGATTGATCTGTGCCAGCGTATCATTATAGATCGATTCCATACCCATTTCGAGGTCGACATCAAATCTATCCGTATAACTTTCAAGCAGGGCTATCTTTTCAGCATCGATACAATCCGGACGGGTACCCACCGATAATCCTACAATGTTTTCAGTATTTATGCTCAATGCCTCATCATAAAGCATTTTGAGGTAATGCGCCGGGGCATAAGTATTGGTATTGGGCTGAAAATAAATGATGAATTTATCGGCCTTGTTGCCTTTCACTGCACGTTCCATGCCCTTGATCACCTGCTCACGCAACGTTGGTGTTTTGCGGGATACTTCAGGCGTAAAAGAATCTACATTACAGTAAGTACAACCGCCATAGCCTTTTGAGCCATCACGGTTAGGGCAAGTAAAACCACCATCAACAATTACTTTGAACACGCGCTGCCCCTGGTATTTCTCGCGCAGCCATGCCCCATAATTGTTATATCCTTTTATACCCTGCTGTAATAATGATTCCACTGATACTGATATGATTGGCAAAGATACGATTTATTGCTGACAGCCAATGAGGTTTATGCCGGGCCTGTATTCACACCCAGCTCAAAAGTTTAAATAATTAATTTAAAATTAATAAATTATCAATCAATAAGTTATGAACGATGGGCTTATAACAGGCAAACAAGGCTGAGTTTGAGGAGTTAAAATAGTAATTAATTAAATGTTTAACATTAATTTTTAAAGCTATGCCTACTACAAAGCAATCGGGCAATATGAACCGTGAAAATGAAAGCAACAGAAGAATGGGACAGCAATCGTCTTCATCTTCTCAAAGTGAGCGCAACAGGGATAGCCGCAGCGGCAACAGTAACCGCCAAAGCGGACATTCTTCAAGAACGACTCATAAGTAGGTAACAAATACAGCAGAGATGCTGCATACTGACGGATAATATATCCGGAAAACGGGACTTGTAATATTTCAATACAAATCCCGTTTTTATTTAGTAGTTGGAAGCTCAGCCATTGGCTGCAAACATTTTTTGCGTTTCGTAGTTAATACCCTACGTAACACACTAAAATTCAGCTACTATGAAAAATTACATTAAGCTGCCGCTCATCGCATTGGCATTATCGTTAAGTTTAGCGGCGTGCAAAGGCAACCATTCCGGCAGCGCTGCCGATTCAACCAAGGTCGATTCAAGTTCTGTTACTACCAAAGTCGACTCAAGCGTAAAACCAGATACTGCAAAAATGGCCGATACAACCAAAAAAGCAGCAGATACAGTAAGCAAATCTTCAGTTAAAACTACTACTGCTGAAAAGAAAACTGCCTCGAAGAAACAGTAAAAGAGTCTCTCTCGCAGTTTAATAAGCGGGGCCGGGTTGAAATACCTGGTTCCGTCTTTTTTTGCGCCTCGCCGAAACTGCTATGCATGCATAGCTTTTAAACATTTTACTTAGTTTTGTGGTAGAAATACCATAGATGGAAACCCTCGCACCATACCACGCTAAACATAAGATACGCTTTGTTACCGCAGCCTCTCTTTTTGACGGCCACGATGCTACTATTAACATTATGCGCCGGATATTACAGGCTTCAGGTGCTGAAGTGATACATCTGGGCCACAACCGTTCGGTTGAGGAAGTGGTAAATTGCGCCATACAGGAAGATGTGCAGGGTATTGCATTAACCTCATACCAGGGCGGCCATATTGAATATTTCAAGTACATGTACGACCTGCTGCGAGAACGCGGTGCCGGTCACATCAAAATATTTGGCGGCGGCGGCGGCGTAATATTGCCGCATGAAATAGAAGAACTGCAAGTTTACGGCATTGCACGAATATACTCGCCTGATGATGGCCGTACAATGGGTTTGCAAGGCATGATCAATGATATGCTGCAACAGTGCGATTTTGCTACTGTTACACAATTGAATGGCGAATTAAAGCATCTGCCCGAAAAAGATCCGAAGGCGATTGCTTCACTGATCACATTAGCTGAAAATGATAGCCTCACCCCAAACCCCTCTCCGGTAGAGAGGGGCTTAAAAAATATCTCCCCGCCATCTCACGGAGGAGATTTAGAGGGGGCACCTGTGCTGGGTATCACAGGTACCGGTGGCGCAGGTAAATCGTCGCTGGTGGATGAGTTTGTTCGCCGTTTTTTGATGGAAACAGATAAAACGCTGGCTATTATCTCCGTCGACCCATCCAAACGCAAAACCGGCGGTGCCTTACTTGGCGACCGTATCCGGATGAATTCCATAAATAGTCCACGGGTATACATGCGTTCGCTGGCTACCAGGCAGGCTAATCTTGCGCTATCCAAATATGTACAGGAATCCATTGATATATGCAAAGCGGCGGGTTATGATCTGATCATTGTGGAGACTTCAGGCATCGGGCAGTCCGACACTATGATAACTGATTACTGCGATCTTTCGCTTTATGTAATGACACCCGAATTCGGTGCTGCAACCCAACTGGAAAAGATCGATATGCTCGATTTTGCCGATATTGTAGCGTTAAACAAATTCGACAAGCGCGGTGCACTGGATGCCATTCGCGACGTACGCAAACAGTATAAACGCAATCATCAGCTTTTTACAGCCAAAGATGAGGACTTGCCGGTGTTCGGCACAATGGCTTCGCAATTTAACGATCCGGGCATGAATAACCTGTTTGAAGCATTGATGAAAACTATCAAGGCCAAAACAGGTGTCGATTTTATTGGTAAAAAGTACGATGTTGCCACCTTGCATTGGGGCGAATCGGAAAAAGTATTCATTATTCCTCCCGACCGTACCCGGTATCTGGCCGAGATCGCTGAAAGCAGCCAGGCTTATGGCGAATGGGTAAATGAACAATGCGGGGTAGCGCAGAAGATGTATAATGTGCAGGGGGCGTTGGACGCACTGAAAGAACATACACCTGTAGAGATGCGATACTTTGCGTCTCCAAATGAAAAAGAAAATTCAGATACAGAGACACGAAGTATCGAGAATCGAAATGTAGAGACACGAAGTATCGTGTCTCTACAGGATCTGTATCAACATTTAGAAGAACAATTACATCCGGATTGCAGGCGCTTATTAAAAGAATGGCCGGAGACAGTTCGGACTTATAAGGCAGATAATTTTATCTATAAAGTACGCGACAGGGAAATCAAACAGCCATTGTTCTATACATCGCTTTCCCAGCTAAAAGTACCCAAGATCGCTTTGCCGAAATATGAGGCCTGGGGCGATATTCTCCGCTGGCTGCTCACAGAAAATGTGCCGGGCGAGTTTCCGTACACTGCAGGGGTATTCCCGATAAAGCGCGAAGGTGAAGATCCAACCCGCATGTTCGCCGGAGAAGGCGGACCGGAGCGTACGAATAGGCGTTTCCATTATGTATCGCTGGGTCAGCCTGCACACCGGCTTTCAACAGCTTTTGATTCGGTGACCCTATATGGTGAAGACCCGCATACACGGCCCGATATTTACGGTAAGATCGGTAATTCAGGGGTAAGTATTGCTACCCTGGATGATGCCAAAAAGCTTTACTCAGGATTTGATCTGTGCGACCCTGCAACTTCGGTTTCCATGACCATCAATGGTCCGGCGCCCATGCTGCTTGGCTATTTTATGAATGCAGCCATTGACCAGCAATGCGAGAAATATATCAAAGAACATAACCTTGAACATGAAGTTGAAGCGAAATTTAAGGAGGTTTATGATGACAAAGGGTTGGAGAGACCACATTACAGGGGCCTCACCGCCAGCCCCTCTTCGGGAGAGAGGACTTTAAAAGTCTCCCCTTTCGGGGGAGATTTAGAGGGGGTTCTTCCCGAAGGCAATAATGGCCTCGGCCTGATGCTGCTTGGCCTTACCGGCGACCAGGTTTTGCCTGCAGATGTTTACAAAAAGCTTAAAGCCAAAGCTATTTCAACGGTACGGGGAACTGTGCAGGCGGATATACTGAAAGAAGACCAGGCGCAGAATACCTGTATCTTTTCTACCGAATTTGCTTTGCGGATGATGGGCGATATACAGCAGTATTTTATTGACCATAAAGTGCGTAACTTTTATTCCGTATCAATATCAGGCTACCATATTGCCGAGGCCGGTGCAAACCCGATCACTCAACTGGCATTTACCTTATCGAATGGGTTTACTTATGTTGAGTATTACCTGAGCCGGGGCATGCATATCGATGATTTCGCTCCTAACCTGTCGTTCTTTTTTTCAAATGGTATTGATCCTGAATATTCGGTTATTGGTCGTGTGGCACGAAGGATTTGGGCTAAAGCCATCAAGAATAAGTACAAGGGCAATGATCGCTCGCAAAAGTTAAAGTATCATATACAAACCAGTGGGCGCTCACTGCATGCGCAGGAAATTGATTTTAATGATATCCGTACCACGTTGCAGGCGCTGTATGCTATTTATGATAATTGCAACTCTCTGCATACCAATGCCTATGACGAAGCCATTACTACTCCCACTGAAGAATCTGTTCGTCGTGCGATGGCGATACAACTCATTATTAACCGGGAACTGGGCTTAGCTAAAAATGAGAACCCCTTTCAAGGCTCTTTCATTATTGAAGAACTGACCGACCTGGTAGAAGAAGCTGTTTTAACCGAATTTAAACGTATCAACGACCGCGGCGGCGTGTTAGGCGCGATGGAAACCATGTATCAGCGCGGTAAAATACAGGAAGAATCGCTTTATTACGAGACGCTGAAACATAACGGCGAATACCCGATAGTGGGTGTAAATACTTTCCTTAACAAAAAAGGTTCGCCGACAATTACTCCTGCTGAAGTGATCCGCGCTACAGAAGATGAAAAGCAATTCCAGATAGCTGCGCTCGAAGCTTTCCAGAAACGCAATGCTGACAAATCCTCGATCCTCCTCAAACAATTACAGCAAACTGCTATTGCCGGCGAGAACATCTTTGAAATGCTGATGGAAGTTTGTAAATATTGCTCACTCGGGCAGATCTCGCATGCTTTGTACGAAGTCGGCGGGCAGTACCGGAGGAATATGTGAGTTTTAGAGATTAGAGACTGGAGGTTAAAGATTAGACGACTTTTTTATAACAATTTCATAATACCGCCTGTTCAAGTGTCCATACTTGATATGGCATATGTTTTAGAAAAGTTTGTAATTTTAACGACGCCTCAAAAACATGCCCGAAATCCAGGAAGACCAAACATTTACTAAGCTTACCGCCAACGACCCGGTATTTACCAGTCGACAGTTTGAGTATTGTAAATTTGTGGGTTGTGATCTATCCGGTGCTAATATGAGCAATATCCTGTTTATCGAATGTGCTTTTGAGGATTGCAATCTATCCATGGCCAATGTAAGCGGTACAGGTTTGCAAAACATTCGCTTTAAGCATTGCAAATTAAGCGGTTTGAATTTTAGTAAAAGTCAGGATTTTTTGATGGAAATGCACTTTTATGATTGCATCCTGGATAATGCCATTTTCTACCAAAAGAAAAACAAGAAAGCGGTTTTTAAAGACTGCTCGATGATAGAAACTGATCTCACCGAGGCCGATCTGACCGATTGTAAATTCGACAATTGCAATCTACAGCGTGCGTTTTTTGATCGCACTATATTAAAAAATGCCGACCTGAGCACTTCCTACAATTTCATTATCGACCCGGATAATAACGACATTAAAAAAGCAAAGTTCTCGGTACATGGCTTACCGGGATTACTGGCGAAGTATGGAATAGAGATCAAAGGTTGAAAGTTGAAGATTTACGAAATTTTAAAAATTTCGTAAATCTAAATTTGGCTTAATCTCTTTTCTCCACTTTATCGTAAAACCCGCCAAAAACATTGTTTTTTACGCCTTCTTCGCGGAAGAACTCGCCGGGGAAACCTAATTCAATGGCACTGGCATCATTCAGTTTTTTCAGATGTCCGTCACTTAGGGTCACATCAACCGTTTTCAGATTATCCTCCAGCTGACTTAGTTTGGTAGCGCCAACAATGGGTATGCAATGAAAGCCCTGCTGCATGGTCCACTTTAAGGCGACGTTACCCGGCGATACACCCAACTCATCCGCAACGGATATTACCGCTTTAGTTATTTCAACCGCTTTATCATTCAACCGTTTACTTTCAGGTTTTATCCGGCCTTTTTCTCCGCGCAGGTATTTGCCGGTCAGCGCACCTCCGCCCAATGGCGCCCAGGGCGTTATAGTCATGCCGAAATGTTTGGCCATTGGTATCAGGTCGCGTTCTGGTGTGCGTGCTATCAGGCTGTACTCAATTTGTAAGGCCACAAACTGACTCCAGCCCATAAGTTCGGCTAATGTATTGCCCTTCGCCACTACCCATGCAGGCGTATCGCTGATAGCCACATAGTTTACTTTTCCTTGCCGAACCAAGTCGTCCAGGCCACGCAACACTTCATCAATAGGTGTCAGGTCGTCCCAGATGTGGAGATAAAGCAGATCAATAAAATCTGTGTTCAACCGTTTCAGGCTGTCTTCCACGCTGCGCATCATGTTCTTTCGGTTATTGCCGGATGCGTTTGGATTAGTGGTATTATCCTTCAGGCTATATTTGGTCGCCACTACAAAATAGTCGCGGTCATGATTGCTTAGATATTCACCAATTATCTTTTCACTGGTGCCAATCTTATAGATGTTAGCTGTATCCAGGAAATTACCCCCTGCTTCGGCATAGTCATCCATAATAGCGAAACTGGTTTCCTTGTCAGCACCCCAGCCATTTTCGGTACCAAAACCCATAGTGCCGAGACATAATTCTGAAACTTTAAGGCCTGAGCGGCCAAGCAATTTATAATTCATAATTTTCAAACACGAATAGCACTAATTTGTGCGAATTAAATAAATTTTTAAACCAGTAACAATTGACTTAAATTAGGATTCGTGTTTACCTAATGCATTTTCTTTCTTTTTAATAATCCCCCTGTGGTATCGTCTATACTTTGCTGTACAATAAATGCTGAGGGGTCTACGTCGAGTATCTTCTTTTTAATGGCCGGTATCTCAATGCGTGTAGCTACGGTAAAAACAATATCCCGCGGACTATTGATATGCCCATCCTTGCCATAACCGGCACTGCCCTGGTAAACGGTAACACCTCGTCCCATTTCGGTGATCACTTTTCTTATTGCGGGCCCTTTGGTGGATACCACTGTGATGCCTGTATATTGCTCGATACCATTCAAGATAAAGTCGATCATTTTAGAAGCCGCCAGGTAGGTGAGGATAGAATAAAGGGCTGATTCCACGCCAAGGAAAAATATTGCTGCTGAGAAGATGATCACGTTAAGGAGTAAGATCACATCGTTTACGCGCAGTAACTGCATTTTGCGGCTTACCAGCAATGCGGCAATGTCGGTGCCATCCAACACAGCCCCGCCACGTATGGCAAAACCAATACCTACGCCAATAAAAAAACCGCCAAATACAGCAGTGAGCAATTTATCGTGGGTTACATCGGGAAAATGAACAAAAGCCAAACACAACGACAAACCCGCAATTGCCATTGCACTTTTTACGGCAAAACGAATACCCAAACGTTTATAACCGAGAAACAAAAAAGGCATATTGATAATAAAGATCAATACAGATAATGGTAATCCCGTTATTTCAGCAACCAGCATAGAAATGCCGGTCACCCCGCCATCAATAAAACGGCTGGATAGCAAAAAGCCTTTTAACCCCATGGCGGCAGATAAAATGCCCAGGCCCACCAATGCTATATTCCAGATCTGACGTTTAAGTTTCATACCTAAATATACAGTTATAATTTTCTGCGAAATGGCAAAATGTCAACTGATGATTTCGATAAAACAATACAGCCCTATTCATTATTTATTTAAAAAACTACCGCTATGAAGATCATCACACTGCATAACCGGATAAATGCGGATGCACTCAGAAGAAATATTGAAGAAAATCTTGATCCGATGTTTAACCAGCACCGCAATTCAGACATTCATTTTGATGTACGTGGCGAGGGTAATGTGATAGAAATATCACAGCCTATTCTGTATGATGGGGTTTTGTTCAGGATAGAAGTAAAGGGCGCAGAACTATGGATCACCCGCTCGGAGCATTATGTGGACGACGTAAACTCACTAACCGTTGAATCAGTACTCAACGACATATTTAAAGAAGTTGCAGGAAAACCTGGGACCGATCTGTTGCAGGAAGGGTGATTTTGAGTTGATTCAGTTGATTGTGTTAAGTGGTTGATTAAGTTAAGATGTTTTCAACTTAGTCCAACTTATTCAACCTAATCAACTTAATCTAACCCGATCAACCCGCTATCCAGCTAAACTTATATTCCAGCATTGGGTTCTTCATCCTGTCGGCAACGCGAAGTAACCTTCCCGGTAAGTTCATGATATAATCGCGGGCTTTTTCGCCGGTTTCATTCAGGTCTTTCATACTGGCAATATGCCATTCGTCTATCAGGCTTTTCAGGATGTCCACGTAATCAGTAGCGGTATAAATACCGAGGCGTTGTGCCGCATCGGTAAAATGCCCGAACGTTTGACCAACCCTTAAGCCTATTTCTCGGAGGAAGTGTGCCGGCATCACGATCTTTTTACGCATCATATCCTCAAAAGCGATCATAGCCTCATTCGGATCAACCTCGAATACTTTACTGATAAAATATTTGTATGCTTTGGCATGACGGGCTTCGTCGCCTGCTATTACGCCGCACATTTTTGAAAGCAGTGCATCACCATATTTCTTTGCCTGCGAAGCTACGCGACGATGCGAAATATTAGTAGCCACCTCCTGGAAAGAAGTGTAAATAAAGTTACGGTAAGGATCAGCACCGGTACCGATATCGAAACCATCGGCAATAAGGTACTGGGTAGATACTTCCATTGCACGCATGTTAACACGGCCTGAAAGGTATAAGTATTTGTTTAAAAGATCTCCATGGCGGTTCTCTTCAGCCGACCAGTGCCTGGTCCAGGTCATCCAGCCGCCTGTTTCTTCTTTTGAAACGCCTTCCACCATAGTAAGCCATGACTCATAAGTAGGCAGGGCCTCCTCGGTAATGGTATCGCCAATTAAAACGGCTATCAGATCATACGATAACCCTGCGGCGCTTTCCTGCAGTTCCTTTATTTCCGAAAAGAAGGTTTCCCGTGTTGGGTCAGGCAAAAGATCAGAGGGTTGCCAAATGGTATCCACCGGCTTCAGGAATTCGTTCATTTTTTCCAGCATATATTTTTCAATATGCTGCATAACCTCTCTTCGCTTCTCTTCAAAAAATTTCATAATACAAATAGCGTGCAAAGGTAACGATTTAATATCAGTAATTTACAAGTGTTGCACATCACTTTTTATGGTTAAAAACTAATTGCGTCTTTCATACACATAGGCAAGTGTTGTATCGATGGTTTCCCGTTAAAAATAGAAAAAGTTCCGTTATAATCCCATAACATTCCGGGTATATTCATCGCTTTTAAATTTTGCCTCACTGCCTTAATATATCTGCACCGGCTATCCGGGTCTGCATATTTGTTATACACGCCGTACTCACCGCATAATATAGGAACGTTATA
>JBQCEA010000447.1:0-13541 GCA_051960695.1 Mucilaginibacter sp.
CAAATACCACTGCCGGACCAACCGGCACCAGCATCTTGCGTATATCTGCTCGTGGTGCGGGTTGACGATCAGGTAAGGCGTTATCAATAACCGCCTCAACCCATGATCCTTCTTCCACCAGATCAGCAAACATATTTAGTTGTCCGGTAGTTCTGCCGCGTTCGCCCTGCAAACGCCCCTGGGGCAAACCGCTTTCAGCCATGGCCTGCTCTATCAGTTCATCGCCTATTGCGTTTATCTCCTGGGCTATGCAGCGAAGGAAATTGGCTTTAGTTTTTTTATCGATATGGCGGTAAACAGCAAAGGCTTTATCCGCCAATTCTAATGCTTTGTCAACGTCCTCTTCACTTGCAATATGAAAGTCGCCTGGAAGTTCTTTTCCCGATGACGGATCAATCGCTTTAAATGTTTTTTTACCCCCCGTGTACGTGTAGCCTATTAAATTCTCAGTTTTCATAGTTATTATGTGTGATGCTTCGTGCAAAGATGACTAACATTTTTTACAAAGCCACAGCGATAATTTAGATAGTTTGTAATTCATTTACCTTGCCCCAGCTACCTTCAGGCAGTACCGGGCGCTTAGCCAAAGCATCGTTTATTACCTTTAATACTTTCTCGCGTTCGGCACCGGCTATCTTTAAACGCGGTGCACGCACATTCTCTGTGCCGATGCCTGTTGCCACTTCAGCAAGCTTGATATACTGAACCAGTTTAGGATGGATATCCAGCTCAAGCACCGGTAAAAACCATCGGTAAATAGTCAATGCCTCACTGATACGGTTGGCCTTTATCAAACGATAGATAGCAACCGTTTCTCTTGGGAAGGCATCAACCAAACCAGCCACCCAGCCGTCGGCACCCATTACCAAACTTTCCATGGCAAGCGGATCAACGCCTGTTAGAATTTTAAACCTGTCGCCAAAGCGGTTGATCATTCGGGTAACATTTGATATATTTCTTGTTGATTCCTTTACCGCCTGTATATTGTCTTGCTCTGCCAATTCAGCAAACATATCCAGGGTAACCTCGATCTTATAATCTACCGGATTATTATAGATCATGATGGGTAATTCAGTGCTTTTAGCAACAGCCTTGAAGAAGGTTACTGTTTCGTTATCATCGGCCTTGTAGCGCATCGGCGGCAGCATCATTAAGCCGCTTGCACCATTGTCCAATGCCTTCTGAGCGCAATTTACTGCTGCACGTGTAGTTTGCTCGGCAATATTGAGCAGTACCGGCACCTTACCGTCTACAAACTCAACCGTATGTTTTAACAAAGCGAACTTTTCGTCGTCGGTCAATACACTGGCTTCACCCAATGAGCCACCGAGGATCAGCCCGTCAACACCGGCGTCTAATTGTGCGCTGATGTTATGATCGAATGCTGCAAAATCCAATTCATCATCGTCTGTAAATTTGGTTGTAACTGCCGGGAAAACCCCTTTCCATGTAAATTTCATAACCCTTTATTAAAGTATTGTTTTATTAATTTGTACCGATGTCATTTCGATCCTGCGCAAAGGCTGCGAAGTGGGGCAGGTGAGAAATCTTAAACGCTATGCTTATTGCTTATATAAGATTTTTTCGCTCACGCTGTCAGAGCACAACCGGCTCAAGAAAAAGTTCTCCTCACGCCAACCCTCCATCTATCTTTGTTCGTCGAAATGACAGAGTTTTATTCAATTTGCGAATTACCGGGCGTTCCCCAAAAACGCCCGTTGTATTAATTCGCTGCGATACCTTTTACAAGGCGGTCAAAATATAATCTCTTTAAATAATTGCTATTGTGGTAAAAGCTGCACATATTTTACCTGCTCCGGAAACCAAACCATCATCTCGCCTTTGCCCCTGTTAGCCCATGAATAATAAGGTATTGCCGTAAGCACGGCATTTTTTGTGCTTACGCTTTGTCCCGATGCATCGACATCGATGCTTTTTACGTCGGCTTTTAATACCGTTACGCCGTTCAATAAACCGGCTTCATATTCTGGCTTAAATACCGCATCCTTTGGTACGATCAGGTTACTCGCCAGTCCGTTATTATCCTTCCATTCAGCACAATACATAATAGGCCCCCTTTGCAGTGCGATCTTGCCGTTATCATCAGCTATTTTATCGTTGGCTACTACCCGGCGAACCTCCATCGGCAAATTCATTTCCACTTTATCGCCTTTTTTCCATTTGCGGCTCAGCACGGCATAACCGTTCTCAACTTTATAGTTTACCGGAATGCCGTTTATCTTTATTTCAGTTCTTTCTGCCGATGTTCTCTCGTAGCTGTACAGGTCTGATGGCATGGCCTCATTCTGCGCCCAGCCGGGTATGCGTATCCGCAGGTCCATATTCATGGTTATTTTAGGCTCAATGGTAAAAGCCAATGCGCCATCCCATGGGTAATTGTTTTGTTGAACGATTTGCAAAGGTTTGTTATCTACGTTTAAGTGCGCGGTGCCGCTGATGAATAAATTGACATAAACCGAATTGCCCTTTTCAGCATACATATAACCCGGAATAGAAGGCACAAGCCTCACTACATTGGTTGGGCAGCATGAGCAGGTAAACCAACCGGATCTTTCCGGTTCGGTGTCTTCTCCCTTAAAGTTATGGGTGATCTGCATGGCATTGGTATAAAAGAATGATTTGCCATCCAACCCAACTCCTGAGATCAAACCATTGTATAAAGTTTTTTCCAGCACATCGATGTATTTGCTATCACCATGCAGCAGGAACATACGCTCGTTCCAAAACACGCTGCCAATTGCTGCGCAGGTTTCGTTATAAGCAGTTGCATTCGGCAGTTCATAGTTCTCGCCAAAGCGTTCGCCATCACCTACTGCACCAATGCTGCCCTGCACATACATTTTTTTGCCCACCATGTTGTTCCATATTTTGTCTATGGCTTTCAGGTAAGCGGTGTCGCCTGTTAAAGCGGCAACATCAGCCATTCCCGAATATAAATACATGGCACGTACGGCGTGGCCTTCGGCTTCATCCTGGTCTATAACCGGTTTATCATCCTGGAAATATTTACCGTTTTCGTACTCGTTTTTGCTTTTGGGATTATATTCTTTATGGCCGCGCTGATCGATAAAGAATTTAGCCAACGCGAGATAATCTTTTTTACCCGTTATACGGTATAGTTTCACGAGGCCCATTTCCACTATTTCATGACCGGGCGCTACATGCAGCTTATCCGGTCCGAAAGTGCGCACCAGCAGGTCAGCATTTTTTATGGCGATATTGAGAAAATTGCGTTTGCCTGTAGCCATGTAGTGTGCAGCGGCAGCCTCATATAAATGACCGCAGTTATACAACTCATGGCTCATTTTCTGTTCATTCACCCATCTTTCCGGTCCGGCCCATGCTTGCGGGTGCAGCGGGTCGATGCTGCGGGCGGTATATAAATAACCATCCGGCTCCTGGGCTTTACCTACAATGGTGATCAGCGAATCGAGATAAGCCGAAAGCTTTGGGTCAGGATGCTCAGCCAGTGAGTAGGAAGCGCCTTCGATAGTTTTATAAATGTCTGTATCATCAAAAGGATAAACCGTACAAAATTTGCCTTTATGCTCGGAAGCCATCACAAAATTCTTAACCCTTCCTGTACTCTCGCAACGTGCAAAAGACGCTGGTATAGTAACTGTGCGATTAGTTTCGATACGCGAAGTCCAGAACTGGTCGCTCAGTTTAACACTGGTAAACGGGACAGGCTGAATAGGATAATCCTTATTTTGAGCATATACAGCGCCGCAAAAACAGGTTGCCAGCAGCAAGCTAACGGTTCTTTTCATGTGTTTAGTTGATTGGATTAAGTGGTTGTTTGAGTTAATGGTTGATTACAAGACAAACTTAATCAACTTAATCTAACTCATTCAACTTAATCAACTTAACTACAAAACTACATGTCGGAACAACACAAAATAAGGTAATTATTAGCCGATTATTACCATATTTTAACCCACATTTTATTGATATAGATTTTTAACGGTAAAATAAGGGCAACTATGCCCTGTTCATAACCTACTTTTGAAAATTATGAGCAATTAATTTCTTTGTGGAAAAATTAACATAAGGTTTATTTTCATTTTGTAATTAAAATCTTACATTTAGTACCAGTAAACCAGCTCTTTTTATGAAAAAGAAATTACTTATTTCCGCTGCATTATTATCCTGCTTTATTTTCGTGATGGCCGTAATAGCCGACCTTAACGGTAAATGGAAGGGCACCATCAAAACACCTGATGGCAACGAACTACAGGTGACTTATAATTTTAAGGTTGATGGTGACAAACTGACCGGCACTGCTGAATCACCGGGCGGTACAGTAAGCATCGATAACGGTAAAATAACCGGCGATACCTTCAGCTTTAAAGTTACCGTTGACGGCAATGATTATCCGCATACCGGCAAAATGTACGCCGATTCATGCGGGATAGACATCGACTTCGGCGGCTCAAAAGTGCATACCACTGTTGTGCGCGACACTACCAAGTAATATTCAACCCAAACATAGTTCATAGTAAAAGCCCTGCCAGATATGACAGGGTTTTTTGTTTGAATTATTTGTTACATTTAATAAACCAATTAACCCTTTAAGCCATGAAAAGAAAGATACTTATCTCAGCAGTACTGCTATGCTGTGCTGCGGCTGCTTATGCCTATTTTGCTGGTGTGGATGGCAAATGGTCGGCAACCTTGAAGGCGCCCGATGGCAATGATTTTCCTCTGAGTTTCGCTTTTAAAACCGACGGCGATAAACTGACCGGCCAATTAGAATCGCAAATGGGTGTGATCAACCTTTCTGATGGAAAAGTTAAGGGCGACAGTATCTGGTTCACGGTAGATATGAGCAATATGAAAATATTAAACAGCGGGAAATATTATGCCGATGGCGATACCATTAGTCTCAATGTTGATCATGAAGGGCATAGTACGCACACTACTTTAAAACGTGCTGCCGAAGGCAAGTAAATACTTTTACATCTACATATAAAATAACTGCTAACTTTTTGTAACATAGATTAAAAGGTGTAGTCTTAGCAATAAATAAATCTCTGCATTAACCAACAACCAATTATGAAAAGAAAGATCTTTATTACAACCGCACTACTTTGCTGCTTTGTCGCGGCATTCGCTTATTTTGCCGATTTGAGTGGCAACTGGAAAGGCATTTTGACCGCTCCCGACGGCAATGAGTATCCGCTGAATTATACTTTTAAAGCTGACGGTGATAAACTGACCGGCACCGGGCAATCGCCACAGGGAACAGTTGACCTGACAGATGGAAAGATAAAAGGTGACAGCCTTTTCTTTAACATCGACGTAAACGGGGTACAGGTATTAAACAGCGGCAAGTATTATACGGCCGGCGATTCAATAAGCCTTACCCTCGATTACCAGGGCATGAAAATGCATACTACACTAAAACGTGCAGACGGTAAATAAAACGGTAATACATAGTTTTCATAAGGGCCTCATCGCTGTAACAGCGGCGGGGCTTTTTTACCGGAAAACATTTGGTTTCTGTAACATACAGGCAAAATTCAGCATCATATTAAAAACTCAAAATCATGAAAAGAAAAGCGCTTATTACAGCAGCATTATTGTGTTTTATCACAGTATGCCTGGCAGCAGTGGCCGGAGGCCTTCCAGGAAAATGGCTGGGGACGGTACAAACACCGGATGGTGATGTGGACCTCACTTATAACTTTAAATTAGATGGCAACAAACTATCCGGCACAGCCGAATCACAGGGGCATGAAGTAACTATCGACAGCGGCAAAGTTAGTGGTGACAATTTTACTTTCAGGGTGACCAACTCTGAAGGTGTTGTTATTCCTCATGAAGGCAAATATTTCACTACTGGCGACTCATGCAGCCTCAACATTGATTACCAGGGAACCAAGTTCCATACCACACTTAAAAGAGTTGCCGAGAAATAATTACGGTGTTTACTGTAATAAGTGACTGAGCTTAGCCAGGTCGATCTGCTTTAAAAGCAGATCGGCCAGTTGGCTGTTGCATCCCAGATAGACATAAAACGCACCAACGCTTAACTTTTTGCCGGCATCAGACATCATCGGCTCCGAAGTAAAGTGGCCGTTATCCCATTTAGGTTCATCCCCCCAGTTACCCACAAAAATATAGGCACCTGCACCATTCTTATAGTCGCCGATAATACCGGTAATCAAATAAACAGAATCGTTCAACTTTTGAACTGCTGCCTTTGAAAAGTCCATAGTCGTAGATGATTCAACCTTTTTATTCACCTGCATATGGATCACCAGTTCATAACGGCCGGCTGCATTGTTACTCATAGCTTGGATCTTTTCCATTTGGGATGCGTCTGTTAGTGAAGCAGATTTGCTCATCTCCAACATTTTCTGGATATATTCATGATACTCACCTTTCATCGGATCAGCATTGGCGGTAATGGTATAGTTGGGCAAAGGCATGGTGAAATAGTTATTGTTTACATCATTAACCCGATTGATACGTTTAAGCAGAGCATATTTCGGGCTGTTGACTATCCACCCTTTCGCAGCAAGTGATGCACAGGCAGGTGCAAAAATGTCTTTGATATCCGCGAATAATTTGTGGTACAGGCTTTCTTCACATTCGGTTGAGCTGCGCCATTGACCCAGATCGGCATGCGGACTTTCAGTATCGTAAACAGTATTGTCGCATCCGGCATAACTATCCTGTAAATGCGCGAGGCCAGCGTTATCTTTCGCGATGGATATTTTACCATCGACAGGAACCGCTTTATTTACCCCGCTTACAGATACGGTTCCGCTGATATTCAATCTGAGGTGTTGCGGATCAAGCTGGGCTACCTGGATTGTAAGGGCGGAACCTTTGCCAAACGTTATCTGGTGCATAGTACCCGAATTATCGGCCGCATTTATCATAAAATCATTATAACGATAATCGGTCATGGTATAATCAGCCGGGAAAATGTAGGATGCTTTTTTCCGGCTCAATTCAATATAAAGATCGTCATCGCCAGAGGCTAAATGCACAATAATATGTGCATCTGCAGGTTTCACAAACCAATAAGTAACCACCGGGTAGCTGCCGGCGACATTATTCTGGTCTGCCAATCTGTTCCAGGTGATCGCCTGTGGGAAACTTGAGTCATGGATATGTATGTAATTATCACCCTGCAGCGACATATTCACAGTTTGTGCAAATGTGAAATTATTATAAAACAATAACAGAGTGAGAACTGTCAAACCTATATAGTGACGCGGCTTTAATACGAATGGCTTCATGATCAATTTTACTTAATAAAGCACTGTAAGTCAATCGTATGAATATCTGATTTTACAAAACCATTTGCATTTAAAATTATGGCTGTTACCTTTGCGCCACCATTCATGAAGTACAGAATTACAGCCATATTGCTCATTGTTGCCATTCTTAGCTGTAGTTTTTCGCGTTTTTTTGTTTATGCCGGTTTCGAACTGAATAAGAAATATATTACCGACAAATTGTGTATAAACCGCACCAAACCCTGGCTGCATTGTAATGGTAAATGCTACCTGATGAAGAAACTGAAGCAGGCAGCTGATAAAGAAAAAAGCACCGAGCGCGAGAACATGAAAAACTCGTTCCAGGAAGCTTACCAGGATAACCAACCAACAGTAAAATTCTATACACACGTTATACAAGTGCTCACCGTGCCCAATGATCATATCGATCTTCCACAAAGTCATGGCGCTATTTTCCGTCCTCCGCAGTTAGGCTAAACTCCGTTCCCTACTTTATAAGATCAATAAAACCGGTGGTTACCCACCTGGATTATGCATTGATCTATCCTAACTAATTCAACAATAACACTAAAGCATGCTGTTGCATGCCTGAATAATATTTATACCAAATGAATGCACTAAAAAAAGTAGTGCTGGTTATTGCCATATTGTTTTTTGCTGACGGGTTGGCAAAAGCACAAAACTTGTTCAAAGGCAAGGTAATAGACAGTGCTACACGTCAGCCTATCGAATATGCTTCTGTAACAGCCAATGGCAAATCGGTTATAACCAGCAAGGCCGGTAATTTTCAGCTATCATTGCCAGCCGACAGCTGCACTATACAAATAACCTGCATCGGCTGCAGAGCCAAAGTTGTTTCGCTTAAAAGTTCACCTAAACGGACGGAAATTGAAATGGTCCGCGGCGCCATTGATCTGAAGGAAGTCGTAATCTCACCACAATTAAGCGCTAACTCCTTTCACAATTTAAGTACGCTCGACCTTAATTTAAGGCCAGTAAATTCGTCGCAAGACCTGATGCGATTGGTTCCAGGATTGTTTATAGCCCAGCACATGGGCGGCGGCAAGGCCGAACAGATCTTTATGCGCGGTTTTGATGCCGATCACGGCACCGACCTGAATGTCTCTGTGGATGGTATGCCTGTAAATATGGTATCGCACATCCATGGTCAGGGATATGCCGATCTGCACTTTCTGATACCTGAGACCGTTTCTACTTTCGATTATGGCAAGGGGCCATACTACACAAACTACGGCGACCTGGCTACAGCGGGCTATTTGAGCTATAACACTAAAGATGCTTTAGACAAAAGCGTGATCAGTTTGGAAGGTGGTCAGTTCAATACTTTCAGGGTGATGGGAATGATCGACCTGCTAAGCAACAAAGCCAAACAGAACGGCGAGAACGCTTATATAGCCGGCGATTACAATTATACCGACGGCGCTTTTAAACTGCCCGAGCATTACAAACGCCTCAACCTGTTTGGCAAATACACCAAACAAATAGGCAATAATAACAAACTGTCGTTAAGTGCCTCCACTTTCAGTACCAGTTGGGTTGCATCAGGAGAGATAACCGAACGTGCCGTTGAAGCAGGCAGCAAAGCGGTAGATGACAATGGCAATCCCTATATCGTACCTGAAATAGCGAATACTATAAACCGGTTTGGCACTATTGACAGTGCACAAGGAGGTAAAAGTACCCGCACAAACGCTATCGCTAAACTGACTACCGACTTGAAAAACAACTGGTCGATGGAAAATGAGCTATACTATACGCATTATACTTTTCAGCTGCATGTAAACTCAACGTTTTTTGCGGAGGATGATATCAATGGTGATGAACGCCAGCAGCACGAAACCAGGGACATGTTTGGTTACAACGGAAAGCTGAGTAAGACAAATCATTTTGGCAATTCTATATTAACCTCAACCATAGGCTTACAAAGCCGTTTCGACCGTACTTATGGTACTGAATATAGTAACGTTACCGAACAATATCAGTTCCTTGATTACATTACACAGGGCGATATCAGGCAAAATAACAGCGCTGTTTACCTGGATGAGACTTTTGAAAGCGGTAAATGGCTGATCAACGCAGGTTCGAGGATAGATTATTTCCATTTCAATTATCATGACACCACTAAAACTCAGGTGATCGTGAGCCCAAAAGTAAATATCCAATACACGGTTAACAATCAAATACAGTTCTACGTCAAGGCAGGCAAAGGATTTCATTCCAACAATGCTATTGCGGTTATCGGCAATAATGGTCTGGAAACAATTCCCGCGGCTTACGGCGCAGATCTCGGCTTAAACTGGAAACCAATACCTCATCTGTACATCAACGCAGCTTTATGGTATCTGTATCTGCAGCAGGAGTTTGTTTATACGGACGACGGTGATATTGCCCCAGGCGGTAAAACGCGCCGTGAGGGTATTGATCTTTCAGCACGCTACCAGTTGGCTAAATGGCTCTTTGCCGACCTGAATGTTAACCTTGCCAAACCACGACTCGTTGACAGTGCGCGAGGCAAAAATTATCTCGCTCTTGCCCCTACATTTACCAGCACCGGCGGATTGGATTTCAAATTTGATAACGGCATAAACGGCGGCATAAGCTACCGGTATATGCACAACAGGCCGGGCAATAACACTAATACATTAACTGCTGATGGCTATTATGTAACCGACCTGAAAGTAAACTACGCTCAAAAAAGATACGAGATAGGCTTATCGGTAGAGAACCTGTTCAATACTAAATGGAACGAGTTTGAGGCGGAAGAAGTGAGCCGGCTTAGAGGCGAGGCTGCACCTGTAGACCAGATGAGCTTTACGCCCGGCACACCGTTTTTTGCCAAACTGAGGATAGCATTGTTTTTTTAATATGCTGCTGAACGTAGTGAAGCATAGCCTTAGGGAATTAAACTTCGTAAGGCCTAATTTTTACTTTTCCATTACTGCCAGAATATCACATTGGCATAGCTTTGGACACATTACGAATTATGGAAAAAATGAAAGTCGAAATATGGTCTGATGTCATGTGCCCCTTCTGCTACATCGGCAAGCGCAGGTTCGAAGATGCCTTACAGCAATTTGGGCATAAAGATGAGATAGAAGTGGAATGGAAAAGCTTCCAGCTTAATCCTCACATGAAAACCGACCCGAACGTCAATATAAACCAATACCTGGCCGAAGCTAAAGGTTGGACATTGGATCATGCCAAAAGCATGAACGATTATGTGACTAATATGGCTGCCGAAGCGGGCCTCACTTATAACTTTGATAAAGCCATTGTTGCTAACAGCTTTAATGCACATCGCTTAAGCCACCTCGCCAAAAAGCATGGTTTGGGCGAAGCCGCCGAAGAAGCCTTATTTAAAGCTTATTTTACCGATGGGAAAAATACCGACGATAACGAAACATTGGTAGAGTTAGGTATATCCATCGGCCTGAATGCTGATGAGATCAGGCAAACGCTGGATAGTGATGCCTTTGCTGATGATGTGCGCCATGATATCGCCGAGGCACAATATTTAGGTATACAAGGCGTGCCATTTTTTGTGATGAATAACAAATATGGCGTTTCGGGTGCGCAGGCGGTACCAGTATTTACCCAAACCCTCGAAAAATCGTATAACGAGTGGCAGCAGGAAAATAACAAACCAAAGCTGAACATCATTGACGGTGAAAGCTGTTCGCCTGACTGCAATTGCGGATAAGTTTTGTTTTTACCACACCGTAGGCCGGATTTTTTGTTCTTGAATAAAAAACCTACATTTGTACAACTTAGTGTAAAAAATACACTAAGTTGTATTTTAAATATGGACGCAACCGTTGCACCGGCAAAACCCACATCGAGGCTGGCCTTACGAATAGCTGTCGGCGCTATGTTTTTTATGGCCGGACTTAGCTTTTCAAGCTGGGCATCACGGATACCGGCCATTCAGCAATCACTTCACCTTACAGACGCAGCATTAGGTGGCGTCTTATTAGCCATTCCTACTGGACTGATGTGTTCGCTGCCGTTTACCGGGTGGATCATCACTAAGATCGGCAGCAGGAAATTGCTTATCGGGGCCATTACTTTATATGGCATTTTGCTGGTGGGACTTGGTGCGGCGCAGAATGTTATTGAACTGATCGGTTGTTTGTGGTGTTTCGGGTTTGCAGGAAACTCAGCCAATATTGCTGTAAACACGCAGGCAGTTGCCACTGAAAAGTTATATGAAAAACCGATCATGGCCTCATTTCATGGTATCTGGAGTATGGCGGGTTTTACAGGTGCTGGCATAGGTATTTTCATGATCAGCGAGAAGATCATCCCGTTCTATCACTTTATCGTAATACTCGTACTGATCCTGATCGGGGTTATCATCGCCTCGCGAACCCTAAATGACGACAGCGCAAAACCCGAAGACGAACAGGTAGTTGTTTTATCCATTCGCGACAGGCTGCGAATGATGGTGCCATTGCTTAAACTGGGTATCCTGGCATTCTGTTCCATGATATGCGAAGGCACCATGTTCGACTGGAGCGGGGTTTATTTCCGGAAAGTGATCGTTGCGCATGGCGGGTGGATCGGCGCCGGATATTTTGCTTTTATGTGCACTATGGCAATGGGCCGCTTCACTGCCGATTGGTTTGCCGCGCGTTATGGATTGAAGCGTACTTTGCAGATCAGCGGCTCATTAACTGCTACAGGCTTACTGGTAGCCGTTATATTCCCATACCTGGTGCCTGCCATCCTGGGTTTTATGATGGTGGGTGTGGGCGTATCTTCTGTGGTGCCGATGATCTACAGCACTGCAGGAAGAACCCAGCATATGTCGCCGGGTGTGGCGCTCACTGCTGTATCTACTATTGGCTTTTCAGGTTTTATGATAGGTCCGCCATTGATCGGTTTTATCGCCGGAATAGCCACTTTACGGGCATCCTTTGTGTTGATTGCCTGCATGGGTATGTGTGTGGCGATCATTTCAAGCAAAACAAAATTCTGATCAGGCGTTATTCAGGTCTTCTTCCGTTGGGTTAAGGATATATTCAAAATTCTCATGCCCGTTCCTGAATATAAATTTAAGGCGCTCCTGTGGTTCGTTATTGTCGAGCGAAGCCGCAGCCAATACTCCGGGCAGGTTATCCCGTATCAGTTTAAGGTCGGTAATATTTGGCATTTCTATCAGAATGTCGTTATCAAGGGCATTAATTTCCCAATCTTTTAAATTAGCAGCCCTTAAAATATCTATCCATTTTTGCTGGTAGGCGTTCATTGGTTTTTTCCATAAAAAAGGAATATTGATGGAAAATGTTTGCATTAAAAAGGCGGGCATTGTTCAGACCCGCCTTCATCTATCATTCTCTAACTGTGTTCATGTTCACATGCCATGAACACTGTGAACAAACATGAACATCTGATAATCAGAAACTTGCTCAAAAAACATTTAGCCAATACAACTTCTACAACCAATACACCTAACTACCCTTCACCAATCTTAGCATAATGATATCATGCGAAGGAATAGCCTGTTTAAATGTCCTTTTAGTAGTACCTACATCCTTCTTAGTCCACAGGTCATGCAGCTTGTAAGTTGTTTTGGTAAAATCAACGTTTGTTTTGGAAATGGAATCGTTGATCGCATTTGCGGCCCAATTGAAATTAACGGTCTGAGGTTTATCGGAACGGTTCAGGAAACAAACCGCCAGGTCGCCATTAGCCAGCGGACGAACAAGTGTTTCAACACTATCGGGTTTAAGCGAATACTTAAAACACTCCACACCAAGCGGGTCCTGGTCTATAGCGATGGCATCTTTATTGGTTAAAATGCTGGTGGTTTGTGGTGACATCTTATGCAGATCATTACCCGACATCAGCGGAGCTGCCAACATACACCATAACGAGAAATGCGACTTATCCTCGTTGTAAGTCATGCCATTACCCACCTCCAGCATATCCGGGTCATTCCAATGACCAGGGCCAGCATACTGACGGATGCTATCTTGCCTGTCTAAAATATTCAGCACACATAAAGCCCTCCAGCCATCTCTTTTAATATCCTCCGCAAAGCCAGGGCCAATATCTCCTGTAGTGCGCCACAATTGGCCATCTTCTTTCGCCCACAACCACGGGCGGTGTGAACCCCACTCGCACAGGCTGAAAACAATTGGCCTGCCGGATGCTTTCAACGCCAGGCTCATCGTTTTATAAGCTTCCTGTGCATTGATGCCATCGGTATTACACCAATCGAATTTCAGGTAATCAACGCCCCAC
>JBQCEA010000448.1:0-12282 GCA_051960695.1 Mucilaginibacter sp.
ACAACTAATGTAACCAACACAGCCATGATCAACTCAACACGCGCATTCAGCAGCTTTTCGGTAAATGATATTGCCAAAGCCAGGGATTTTTATCAAAACATATTAGGTTTAGAAGTAAAAACAATACCTATGGGCCCGGTCGAGTTATTGGAGCTTCATCTGGCGGGTAATCCAATAATGATCTATCCCAAACCCGATCATACCCCTGCTTCTTTTACAGTGCTGAATTTCCCAACGGATGACCTCGAAAAAACTGTAGATGAGCTTATATCAAAAGGCGTAAAATTTGAGCAGTATGATATGGGAGATTTCAAAACTGATGAAAAAGGGATCGTTCGCGGCAATGACCGAGGGCCTGATATTGCCTGGTTCACCGATCCGGCTGGTAACATAATTTCGGTATTAAAGAATCAATAATTAAATCAGCTATTCTTTACCTTTTCTCACACACCTGATGGCTGTTTGCCATTGGGCTAATTGTTTATTTAATAAAATGTCATATTAAATAAATGTTAGCAACTTCTGGGCAAACTGCTCTTTAATAGCCTGTTTTCTTTAATTTTTCTTCACTATTTTTGCCGCCGGTTTGGGATGGCAGGCGATTTATTTGCAACATTAATGTTACAAATGGAATTTATTTTTTTGCCTTAAATTAATACTCCCTTAACATTCCGAAGGCACTTTTGGCGTTGGATTTTAAACAGAATGAAATAAACATTATCAATCACGGTATGAAGCAATTATACTTTACTCTTTCTTAAAACACTATACCATCTTTATAATTTATCACGCAAGGCAATAACAGCATACCCCTCATTTATAAACCTTGCCAATATTCTTTGAATCATCCATCTAATAAGTCTCATAATTAACAAAACGTAGTACACTATGGATTTTTTTACAATTTCAAAATCAACACAAGTGACCCGTATTCTGGCAAAAGCAAAACTTTTTGTCCGGATACAATTAATCTTAGCCCTGTTGTTGGGTGTTACGCTGCATGTAAATGCACAGAGCACAACAATAAGAGGTAAAGTAGTAGATGCCGGCACGAAAGAACCACTGATCGGCGCAACTATTTTGGTAAAAGGCACCAGCACTGCAGCATCAGCAGGCCTGGACGGTACTTTTAAACTTAAAGTAAGTTCAACCGATGTAACTCTGGTAGTTAGCTACATTAGCTACATCACCCAGGAGATTCCACTTAATGAAAAAACTGATCTTGGCGAGATCGGTCTGAAATCCAGCAACACCGCTATGAATGAAGTAGTAGTAACCGGCGATGTGGCGATCGACAGGAAAACCCCGCTGGCTGTAACAAGCTTAGGGCCTGAATTTATAGAAGAGCACGTTGGTAACGGCGATATACCTGATCTGATCCAGGGTGTACCTGGTGTAATGACTACTCAGGGTGATGGCGGTTATGGCGACGGTACAGTAAGCGTCAGAGGTTTCTCAAGCCGTAGCGGCAATGGCAACGTTGCTTATGTGGTAAACGGTATTCCTATCAATGACCCAGAAACCGGTGCAATTTACTGGTCTGACTTTACAGGCATAACCGATGTTGCCCGCTCTATACAGGTACAGCGCGGTTTAGGTGCTTCAAAAATTATTGTACCATCATTTGGCGGTACTGTAAACGTAACAACCCGTACCATTGACCAGCAAGCAGGTGGCTTTGTATCAGAAGGCATAGGTTCATTTGGTTACAATAAAACATCATTGATGGTTTCAACCGGTTTAACTGCAAACGGTTGGGCCGCAACTATACAAGGCAGCCGCGAACAGGGTGCTTATCCATTTGATGGTTCTAATTACTTAGGGTATAACTATTTTTTAAACATTTCAAAAGTAATTAACCCCAACCAAACCATTGCATTGAACGTTATTGGTAATACCCAAACTCACGGTCAAAGACCTGAGCAATATTTAAATCCGAACACCACAGCGGGTAATTTTCTGTCTGCACCACAGGGTACTGCATGGAACGAATGGTATGGTTATAAAGACGGCCAAACTTATAACCCATATAACAATTTTTACAGCGAACCTATTATAACCCTTAACCACGATTGGACAATCAATAGCAAATCGAGCCTTTCTACAGTTCTCTATGGCATATTTGGTAATGGTGGTGGCGGCGGTATGAACAATAGTTCAAATTTTGTAAACCAGCTCACGTTACCAAGGTCCGGCAGCCTCTATACTCCGGTAAACTATACTGCACTTGAGGGTATTAATGCCCAAAATACTAATGGCGCTGCTACCTGGTATGCTCAGGATGCACACAGCCAAACCGATTGGTATGGTTTAAGAAGTACTTACCGCACTTTATTGGGTCAATATATCGATTTTCAAGCCGGTTTGGACTTGAGATACTATCAGGGCGATCACTCTACAAGGGTTGACGATCTGTTTGGCGCCAGTTACGTGGCTTTTCCGTACACAGGTAATCCCGCACAAGGCAAAACAGGTGGTAACATCAATGACCCGGCTGGTGTAGTTGGCGTTGGAGGCCTGATAAATTACCATAATATTGATTATATCGAAACTGCCGGTGCTTTTGCCCAGGCTGAATATTCAAAAGATGATCTCTCTGCCTTTATTACACTATCTGGTTCGGAAAATGCCGACAGCAGAAAGGACCCATTTGATTATCTGAACAGTGACCCGGCTCAAAAAAGCCGCTGGGTTAATTTTACAACTTACCAGGTAAAAGGTGGTGCAAACTACAATATTAATTCACAAATGAACGTGTTTGCGAATATTGGCTACTTAACAAAACCACCTTATTTTGGTAACGTATTTGAAAAATTCACCAACCAGATCAATAGCAAGGCTGTTAACGAAAAATTGCTTGATTATGAATTGGGTTATCAGTACAAGATATCCAATTTTAGTGCAAAGCTTTCGTTATACCGCATGTCATATATGGACAGGGCATATACAAATTCTTATGCTGACCCCACCACAAACCAGTTATATTCTGTTAATATTTCAGGTGTGAATGAAATGCACGAAGGGGCAGAACTTGAACTGAGCTACAGGCCAGTACAACCAGTGCTTTTAGGCGGTATGGTTTCAATAGGCGATTATTATTACACCTCAAACGCTGGTCCGGCTACAGCTTATAACAACCAGGGTCAACCAGTCCCTAACAGCACACTTTCAGAGGTCTTCCTGAAGAATCAGAAGATAACAGATATTGCCCAGGATTTATTTCAGGGATATGCTCAAGTGAATCTTACAAAACAGTTTAAAGTAGGTGCTACAGTTAACTATTATAGCCATTATACTGCGTATGTACCGTTTAACGATTACTCATCACCTAACATGAAACCTTATCAGATACCTGATTATGCCATTTGGGGTTTGAATGGTACTTTCAAATTTAAGATGGCTGGTTTTGATGCAAGTCTTATCGGAAACGTAAATAACCTGCTTAACTCTAAAGTTATTGATGCTGCTGAAGATCTTAGCGCTAATAGCAACCCTTCTTCAATATTGGTTTATTGGTTAAATGCAAGAACGTTTACAACCACTTTAAAAGTTAGATTCTAAATGTAAAATATACATATTGATATGAAAAAGATTTATTATTTATTACTGCTTGGTGTGCTTGGATTTACAGCATGCCAGAAGGAACCGCAGCTGGAAACCAGCTCGCATACAGCGCCATTGACCGTGCAAACGCTTAACGTTACATTACAGAGCTCTGATTACGGCAAAATAAGCTCTGGCTACCCTAAAACCTCATTGTCATTTAACAATCTGACAGACGCCAACACTTACGTTCCGCAGATATTAAATGCAGAATATCCCGCAACTGCTAATACTTCAACAGCAGTGGTAAAATTTGCATTGAATACCAACATACAGGTAGCAGATAGTTTGTATAAAGACTTGACTTACACTGTAACAGCTGCCGACTATACTGCTGCAGGAAGCACTTATGGCGATTTTACACCAGCCGAAGTACTGGCCTTTGTTGCTGCAAAGTATACCAATCCGGCACCAAATCAGTTGGTTGTGTTAACCTATGTATTATATAGCGGTAGTGATAGTACGGTCACCAATTCATTCCTTTACCTGAACGGTTCATGGAGATTGATATACCAGGTAACTCCTGCCGAATACACCATTGTTGGAGAAGGCAAATATAATGAGATGACATCATCTGATCTAAGTAAGCTACCGGGTTATTTCGGTTTCTTCCTGAAGAATGATGTAACCATTGCTGATACGGTGAAAGCCGGCGATATAGAATATGTGAGCTACAATTATTATGTAAGTTCGGGTGCCTCAAAAGGCGACTACCAAAAGGTAATGGCACTTACATATGATGGCAACAATTGGAGTCCGGCATTAAATGCTTCAGCTACATTTGTAAAAGCAAACGGTGCCTGGAAACCACAGCCAATCATTGCTTATACATTAACCAGTGCTGATATTACGCTTATAGCGAATGGCGCTGCCGGTTCATCGTCTGGCAAATCAAATCTGAGCCAATATAAAGATTTTGACAGTTCATGGAAGACTGCTGATATGGATGCCGCCATAATAGAATGTTTGCTTGTTGATTTCCCAACACCACAAACCGGAACTGTGTATAAAGTTACCTATCCTAATTATAGCAGTCCTGCACCAGACCCGCTTAACTTTATTTGGACTGGCAGCAAATGGCAGGCTGAACAATAACACAAAAATCAAAAAATAACCACCAGAAAAACAGCAAGGCCGCTTCTTAATGGAGCGGCTTTTTTCTTTTTGTAACAGTTCTATTGAAATTTATCAAAAGCGCGGTAAATTGTGCTATACTTGAATCTCAATATTAACCGGATGAATAAACTATTACTTGCAGCCATTCCGCTGGCTTGTGCACTTACTGTAAGTGCACAGCAAAACGTCCTGACCATAAAAGATTATGAGCGTGCTGAAAGCCGGCTCAGCTATGGCACCGAGCCTTATATTGACCATGCTTCTGTCAGACCGAATTGGTTCAGCGGCGACAAATTCTGGTATAGATCTCTTACGCCCAACGGCAGTGAGTTTATTGTAGTTAATGCGGTTAAAAAAACGCGCACTGCGGCATTTGATCAGCAAAAACTGGCCGCCACTCTGTCAAAAGCAACCGGCAAACAATATTCTGCAGCAATGCTTCCATTCGAAACTTTTAGTTATACCTCTGATGAAAGATCAATCATTTTCAGGGTTGACGGCCAGCAGTGGAAATGCGATCTGCAAACTTATGCTTGTGCTAAAGATGATTTAAAGGAGAAAGTAGAAAGCAGCAGTTCAGGCGGAAGAGGAAGAAGGGGTGTTGGATTAGAAGTATTATCACCTGACGGCACTAAAGCTGCTTATATAAAAGACTGGAACCTGTGGGTTCGGGATGTAGCAACAGGCAAATCGACTCCGCTTACTACTGACGGCGTGAAAGATTATGGCTATGCTACCGATAATGCCGGTTGGAAAAGCAGCGATGGCGCGGTTTTGCGCTGGTCGCCCGACTCTAAAAAAATAGCAACATTTAAAGACGATCAGCGTGAGGTAGGCAATATGTACCTAGTCACAACTAATGTGGGCCATCCAACACTAAAGGAATGGAAATATCCGCTGCCTGGCGACAAGCATATACCAATGATAGAACGTGTGATCATTGACGTGGATAACCCCAAAGTGATCAAATTACAGGTTCCGCCTGATCCGCACCGGGCAACTTTAAGTGACGATATCGCAAGCAGCGGTACTTTTGATGATGTTGACTGGAGCGACGACGCCTCACAACTGGCGTTTGTTTCAACCTCACGTGATCATAAACAGGAAAAGTTTCGCATCGCGAACGCTTCAACAGGCGCTGTTCGTGAGGTTTTTGAAGAGACTGTACCTACACAATACGAATCAGGCTGGGGAAGCATCAACTGGCGTTATCTTGCCCACTCAAATGAGATCATCTGGTTCTCAGAACGTGATAACTGGGGACATCTTTATCTTTATAATGCCGCAACTGGCAAGCTCAAGAACAAGATAACCAAAGGCGACTGGGTGGTTACCCGGCTAATCAAAATAGATGAGAAGAAAAGGCTGATCTACTTTATAGCCGATGATACCGATAATAAAAACCCTTATTTCAGTCATTTCTTTAGGATCGGGTTCGATGGTAAACATCTTACGCCATTAACCCCGGAAGAAGGCAATCATAATATTACCTTGTCACCTGACGAAAACTATTTCGTTGATAGCTATTCTCAACCAGATGTTCCGCCGGTTACTGTATTACGTGATATGAATGGCAGACTGCTGTCAACATTAGAAAAAGCTGATGTATCGAGATTAGAAGCTACTGGTTGGCATGCCCCTATCCCATTCTCTGTTAAGGCACACGACGGCAAAACTGACATTTACGGATTGCTGTTCACTCCTTCTCATGTCGACCCGAACAAAAAGTATCCTATTATCGATTATATCTATCCCGGCCCTCAGGGCGGCAGCGTTGGTAGCTGGTCATTCTCTGCTTCAAGGGGCGACAGCCAGGCGCTTACCGAATTGGGTTTTGTTGTAGTAGAAATAGAAGGTACCAGTAACCCGTTGCGTTCGAAAAGCTTTCATGATATGAGCTATGGCAATATGGCTGAGAATACCCTACCCGACCAGGTAACCGGGATTCGCCAATTGGCACAGCGGTACAACTATATTGATACCAGCCGTGTTGGTATCTGGGGACATTCAGGCGGTGGTTTTGCCACAGCTTGCGCTATGTTCCGCTACCCTGATTTCTTTAAGGTAGGTATATCTGAATCGGGCAACCATGATAACAGAAATTACGAGGACGACTGGGGCGAACGTTATGACGGCCTGGTTACCAACTCAGACTATGAAGCACAGGCAAACGAAATATATGCCAAAAACCTGAAAGGTAAATTAATGCTTGCTCATGGTTTGATGGATAACAACGTTCCGCCGGAAAATACTTTGCTGGTAGTTGAAGCCCTTGAACGCGCCAATAAGGATTACGACCTGGTGGTATTCCCTAACAGCCAACATGGTTATGGCAGCTTCTCACCTTATATGATGCGCCGCCGCTGGGATTACTTTGTAAAGAACTTGCTGGGCGGTAAGCCACCTCATGAATACCAGTTAAAGTTCAAAGGCGACCCAAGAAATGAAGTTCAATAACTTAGTACCAGCAAAAAAGCGGATAATTTTATTATCCGCTTTTTTATTACCAATCCTTAAAGGGATGAGTGGATAAGGCAGCATTAGTATACCGGCCATCATCCGTAACCTCGTTGGTTACCCAATCAGGTTTCTCAAATTCTTCGTCCTCGCTCTCCAATTCTATTTCGGCCACAATTAGTCCTTCATTATCACCTAAAAACACATCCACTTCCCATTCTTTTCCTGAAACGGGTATTTTGTATCGTATTTTTTCCGTACCGCTGGCGGCAAAAACCTTTAATATCTCAATGCCATCCTGCAAGGGTATCTCGTATTCGTATTCATTACGGGAAACCTGCGAGTTTTTACTTTTCAAATTAAGGAAGCCCTGCTTATCCGAAACACGCACACGTACGGTACGGCCTCTATCGGCCAATATATAACCCTGCCTATAATGTGTACCCTCGGGCTTTTCAATTTTATTCCATTTGTCATGGTCAATCAAAAATTTCCGCTCGATCTCCAAACCCATCTTATAATATATTAATCGGTGAAGGCGAAAGCTGTACACGTATAGCTTTTTTCCAAAAATCACCGGCCAGCTCTCTAATCGATTTCCTCAGCCTGCTGCTTTGCTGTTTTATCCGTGTAATAACAGGTTTGTCATTCAATCCGGGTGCTGAGAAAAGCTGCATCGCCAGTATAGTATCATGCCAATCTCCAATGCTGCCTTGTAACTTATCCAGGTATTCTTTATCCAGGTGCAAGTTGTCATTCAGCGCCTTATCTGCTATCTTTAGATTATACAACAATACCTTTATTTTCTTACGGCAATCATGCAGGTCATCATTAAACTGGTTTTCGTTTAAGGCCGCTGCGATCTGTTCCAACTGGCCTTTATAAAACTCATTCACTTTCTCGTCATCTATTGCTTTTAACTCATTTTCTAACTCATCATGAACAGCTTTGATAGTTTTTAGATATTTCTTCGCATAATGCCTGAAATCCGTCATCTCTTTTTCCATATCGTTAACCTGGTTCAGAATAAAGTCATCGTTCTTTAATTCATAATGCGAGCTTAATTGAAGATTGATATAGGCCTCACGTATTTTGCCACCCTGTTTAAATATCTTTTTCACAGGCTTAAACTCTTTGGTTAGCTTACTTTTTAATGTCATATCCAATAGCGTAAGCAACGCCCGCAGCTTTTTTACCTGTACCCTGAAATGGTGCAGCTTTTCCTGATCGCCTGTTTTAAGAAAATCTTCCAGATCATCTGTCATCTGGTCCCATAATTCATTAAAATAGGCCTTTTCGGTTTTTCTCTTCATAAAGCAAAAAAGACAATGTTGTGAGTTTATCAATACTTATCGCCTGTATAAGTCGTTCTATAACCAGTTTGTTTGCTTATGCTGATTGTAAAAAATGTTAAACACACTGGCATATCATTCGGGCTATTACCTTAATTAACTATATTTAGCCCATACCTTTGGCAGAATTATTTTGATGAATTTAAGAAAATTTTTATTTACTCTCTGTATTTCCCTTACTATCATCCATTTACCGGCCTTCGCCCAGCGCGATAGTATACCACTAACAACCATTATTGATAAAACTGCCAAATACATGGCCGGGCACCCAATCGAAAAGGTGTACGTGCAATTTGATAAGCCTTATTATGCCGTAGGCGATACCATTTGGCTGAAAGGTTATGTTACTACAGATATTCATGTTCCGTCGCAGCTAAGCAAAATTTTATATGTTGACCTGGTTAGCCCTCAGGGCGAGATGGCGGCTGATCTTAAAATACCTTTGGTAAATGGTGTTGGGAACAGTTTTATAGCGTTAAAACCAGCTTTTTATAAACTTGGCAATTATCATCTCCGGGCTTATACCCGGTGGATGCGGAATTTTGACCAGGCTTATTTCTTCAATAAAACCATCACCGTAGGTACTACCACTCCCGGACAAATTGTTCCCATTATAGCCTTTAAAAATAACATCACCGAAAAACAAGCTAAAGTTAATATTACGGTGACTTATAAAGATCAGGATGGTTCGCCTTATGCCGGCAAAAAAGTAAACTGGAAAGTAACAAGCGATGAGAACAATATAAGCAAAGGCAGAGGCGAAACAGATGCGAACGGTAAGCTGGAGATCAGTTTTTCTACTGATAAACCGGAATCCCTTAATTCGGCCAATGTTGTTACAGATATGGAGGTTTCGGAGAAAAATGTAGTAACCAAAACGTTTCCGTTCCAGGTTACAACACCCCAGATCGACTTTCAATTTTTCCCGGAAGGCGGTTTCCTGATAAACGGTGTCCGGTCAAGAGTGGCTTTTAAAGCTGTAAAGCCGAACGGCCTTGGTATTGATGCCAAAGGCACCATAGTTGACAAAAATACAGGCGCTACTGTTGCTGATTTTTCATCCCAGCACCTTGGCATGGGCATATTTGCCATTTTACCCGAAGATGGCAAAACCTATAAAGCAAATGTGACCTTTGCAGATGGCACCAAAGCAAGCTTTGACCTTCCGGACGCCCGTGCAGAGGGTATGAACATGTCAGTAAATAATAACAATCCGGATACCTTAAATATTAAGATAACTACTAACGACCTGTTTCTTAAGAAAAATCAGAATAAAGCTTTTTACGTTATTGCCCAAAGCAATGGTGTAATTTGCTACGCCGCACAAACTATATTGAGGAATACTCTTTATGGGGCTTCCATTCCCAAAAGTAAGTTTCCTACAGGCATAGTGCAGGTTACTGTATTTTCGTCGAAAGGTTCACCTCTGAGCGAACGTATCGCTTTTATTCAGCACCATGACCAGCTAAACCTGGCCTTACACGCCGATAAGCCACTGTACCAGCACAAAGGAAAGGTAAATATGACTGTTACCGCTAAAAATAAGTCGTTACCGGCTGAGGGCAGTTTCTCGGTAGCCATTATTAATGAAAGAGTGGTACCATTTGATGAAGATGCTGAAACAACTATTCTGAGCCACCTTTTGCTCACCTCGGACCTGCGCGGTTTTGTCGAAAATCCTAACTATTACTTTGTCCATCAAGACAATAAAGCCGTTTCAGACTTAGATGTATTAATGCTTACACAAGGCTACAGGCGCTTCTCATTTAGGAATATTGTCAGCGATCGTATACCTCAACTCTCCTTCCTGCCCGAGCAGGGCATCGATATATCAGGAACTCTGCGCACTAATACTGGTATGCCTGTTGCTAAAGGCAATATCAGGCTGTTTATACCGGATAAAAGCTTTTCTACACAGACCGTTACCGACATGAGTGGCAACTTCAGATTTACGAATATTATTTTAGCCGACTCATCAACAGTAACTATTAATGCCCGCGATAACAGCAATGGCAATAACCTGGTTGTAACACTTAACCCGGCAATTATGCCTCCAACCACGCAATATATTAACCCAGTTGGCGAAGTGACCAATATTGACAGTACACTTCGGCCTTACCTGGAAAATACCAAAAAACAAGACCTGACCAGGCCCCATGTTATACAAGAAGTTGTAGTAAAGTCCACTGTTGTGGAAAAAAAACCAAGCCATCTTGATTATTCAAGTTTACAGGGCCTGGCAATGGACCCCGACCATACTATTCCCGGCGATAGGTTTAAGGGATGCCCCGTGCTTTCACAATGTATTGCTAGCGCTGCAATGGGTTTAACTTACGAGAACAATAATTTATACCTTACACGAAATTATAGCTCCGGAGACAGGACACCGGTAGCTGTTTACGTAGATGGCGCCCCGGTTGATTTCAATTATTTGGATAATGTTAATGCGGATAATGTAGAGTCGGCGGAAGTTTTTTACAGTGATGGCTTTAGCAACATAAACCGCACCACAGGTACAAAAGGGGTACTTGAGGTAAACCTTAAAAAGAAGCCAAAGGGTGAAAAAATAAGCAAAGAACAATTGATGGATCTGTTACCTAAACCCAATGTGGTTACTTTTACGCCGGGTGGCTACAGTCCAATGCGTGTATTCTATTCGCCTAAATATACTACGCCGGAAAGTGCTAAAACACCCGATTTCCGAAGCACGATCTATTGGAACCCTACTATCATAACTGATAAAAATGGCAATGCCTCATTCCAGTTTTATAATAACGATAATACAGGTACCTACAAAGCTATAATTGAAGGTATTGATAAGGATGGCAATCTTGGATATTCGATATATCGTTACGAGGTTCAATAACATACATACAAACAGTTATAATTAAAGCAAAGCATCCTTAGTGGGATGCTTTTGTGCTTTTAATACATCCCTTTGCCACGGCGTTTCTGTCTGAAAAATGACAGAACATTCCCTAAAGCGCCATGTTAAACTATTAGTTAAAAATAGAAATTATGGCAACCGCAACATCATTTTCAAAAACATTCACCATTGGGGGTGACCTGGAAGTTAACCGTTTAGGATATGGCGCCATGCGTATAACCGGTAAAGGGATATGGGGACCGCCCGCTGATAAGGAAGAAGCTATACGGGTTTTGAAACGTGCCATCGAACTGGACGTAAATTTTATCGACACGGCAGACAGTTATGGCCCCTACGTATCAGAAGAATTAATAGCTGAAGCGCTTTACCCATATCCTGATGACCTGGTTATTGCCACTAAAGGCGGCTTGACACGTACCGGTCCTGATCAATGGCCAATAAACGCACATCCAGTTCATTTGAAAGAAGCCTTAGAAGGCAGCTTAAAGCGCTTACGATTAGAAAGAATAGATCTTTACCAGTTACACCGTATTGACCCGCATGTGCCTGCTGAAAAAACATTTGAGTTTTTAAGGAAAGCACAGGAAGAAAAGAAGATAAAGCACATCGGTCTTTCGGAAGTAAGCGTTGATGACATCAAAAAGGCCCAACAGTTCTTCGAAGTAGTGTCGGTACAGAACAAATACAGCGTTGATAATCGGAATTGGGAGCCGGTTTTGGAATTTTGTAAAGAAAATAACATCGCTTTTATCCCCTGGTTCCCGCTTAATGAGGGCAATGTTGAAGCTCAGGAAAAGATAAGAAGGATAGCTGAAAACCACCAGGCCACAGTACATCAGGCGGCCTTGAGTTGGTTACTACATCATG
>JBQCEA010000449.1:0-2391 GCA_051960695.1 Mucilaginibacter sp.
TCACTTTAAACAATATTCTCTTTTCGCAATTTGATGCAAAAGATGAATTGGGAAAAAAATTATTAAAATCGGCGAAAGAACTAAGATTATGCTTAAAACATTGGGATGATGTTTGTAATTAAAATTGCGGCTAAGGGAAGCACACAACCTGGCGCGAGAATACCGGTCCAGGAAAGCGGCTGAGTTCTCGTGACGAACAAAGCCATCTACTATAAAGCAACAAAATCTCCAAAGGAGTCCTTCGGACCGAAATCGAACATTCGAAATCCGAAATCAAATCATCAAAATCCGAAATCGAACATTGGAAATTCGAAATCCAAAATCCCTCGTTCCCTAACCTGGCGCGAGAATGCCGGGCAGGAAAGGCGGGCCGAGTTCTCGTGACTAACAAAGCCATCTACAATAAAGCAACAAAATCTCCAAAGGAGTCCCTTGGACCGAAATCGAACATCTCCAAAGGAGTCCCTCGGACCGAAATCCAAAATCGCTCTTTCGCCTTTCGCCCCAAAACGGTAATTTCGCCGGGAAAGAAAAGAGGAGAAAGATCTTGGACTATTTAAAGGGATTAAACCCGGCCCAGCAGGCCGCAGTATTGCAAACCGATGGACCGGTAATGATCATTGCCGGCGCCGGCTCGGGCAAAACACGCGTTATTACCATGCGTGTGGCGCACCTGGTAGCCAGCGGGGTTGATCCTTTTAACATCCTGGTGCTTACATTTACCAACAAGGCTGCACGCGAAATGCGCGAGCGTATTATGCATGTGGTTGGCACCGAGGCCAAAAATATATGGATGGGTACCTTCCACTCTGTTTTTGCTAAAATTCTCCGCGTTGAAGCCGATAAGATCGGCTATCCCAATAACTTTACCATTTACGATACCGACGACAGTAAAAGCGTATTGAGGGTCGTGCTGAAAGAGATGAGCCTCGATGATAAACTGTACAATCCAAACTTCGTTTATAACCGAATTTCTGCAGCCAAAAACAACCTCATCTCGTGGCAGGAATACCAGCAGAACGACCAGATACAGGCCGATGACTTTTCAAGCGGGCGCGGTCACATCGGTAAGGTTTATGAAACTTATGTAACCCGTTGTTTCCGTGCCGGGGCAATGGACTTTGACGACCTGCTTTTCAAAACTAATGAGTTACTAAAGCGGTATCCTGAAGTGCTGAACAAATATCAGCACAAATTCAAATACCTGATGGTAGATGAGTATCAGGACACCAATTTTTCGCAATACCTGATCGTTAAAAAGCTGGCGGCAGTTAATGAGAATATTTGTGTGGTGGGCGACGACGCACAAAGTATCTACGCCTTCCGCGGAGCTAACATCCAGAACATCCTCAATTTCGAAAAGGATTACCCTGACCTGAAGATATTCAAGCTGGAACAAAACTATCGTTCTACCCAGAATATCGTCAATGTAGCCAATAGTATTATTGCCAACAACCAGGATCAGTTAAAAAAGAACGTATTCTCTGAAAAAGAGGAAGGCGACAAGATAAAGGTAATGCGTGCTTACAGCGATAATGAGGAAGGCAAAATAGTTGCCGAAGGCATTATGCAGGAACGCAGCACCCGCGGTATGAAATGGAACGATTTTGCCATCCTCTACCGTACCAATGCACAGTCGCGCTCAATGGAAGAAGCGCTGCGTAAGCTGAATATCCCATACAAAATATATGGCGGCCTTTCCTTCTACCAGCGCAAGGAGATCAAGGACCTGATCGCTTATTTCAGGCTAACGATCAACGCTAACGACGAAGAGGCCATGAAGCGGGTTATTAATTACCCTAAACGCGGCATTGGCGACACTACGGTTGACAGGATCATACTGTCAGCGGATCAAAATATGGTAACCCCGTGGGAAGTTATCATTAATCCGTCTAAATACCTCGACGGGCGCAGTTCCGCAGCGGTGGGCACTTTTGGTACCATGATACAAAGCTTCCAGGTGATCACCAAAACACTTTCAGCCTATGATGCAGCGTTGCATATCGCACAGCATTCGGGTATATTAAAAGACCTGTACGAAGACAAATCAGTTGAAGGACTGAACCGTTACGAGAACATACAGGAATTACTGAACGGTATCAAGGAATTCTCAGAGCGCGAAGATATTGAGGATAAAAGTCTTGCGGTATTTATGCAGGATGTGGCTTTGCTCACGAACGACGATAAAGACAACGATCCAAACGCGGATACCGTGTCACTGATGACTATCCACTCGGCAAAAGGATTGGAATTTCCGCATGTTAACGTCGTTGGTCTCGAGGAAAACCTGTTCCCTTCCCAAATGTCGCTGAATTCACGCAGCGATCTTGAATAAGAGCGCCGCTTGTATTATTTTGAAGTTACAAGCGCCGAAATCAAGCTGACCATTAG
>JBQCEA010000450.1:0-2890 GCA_051960695.1 Mucilaginibacter sp.
ATCAATTTTACTTTTTGTTAGATGGTTTAAATTTATTTTAAATTATTTCACCATAAGTAAAAAAATACCAATATTAAAGCGTACCTTGCGACTCATTTAAATAAATACAATGCAAAAAGAAGGAACAGTGAAATTTTTCAATAACCAAAAGGGTTTTGGATTTATTTCACAAGATGACACAAGAACAGATGTTTTTGTACATTCAACCGGTCTGATCGACCAAATCCGCGAAAACGATAAAGTAAGTTTTGACGTGGAGCATGGCAAGAAAGGCCTTAACGCGGTAAACGTAAAAGTAATTTAATTATCACTATAAAATTTACTCGTAAACACCTGTCCTTGCGGCAGGTGTTTTGTTTTTTATAATAATCCACTTTAATACTCATACATGGGAAGATCCAACGAAACATTTAACAAGAAAGAAAAAGAAAAGAAACGGCTGAAAAAGCAACAGGACAAAAAGCAAAAAGCTGAAGACCGTAAATCCAATTCGTCCAAAGGTAAGAGCCTCGAGGATATGATGGCCTATATTGATGCCGACGGAAACATTACCTCTACACCGCCCGTAGCCGGTCAGCGGAGAGAAACTAATGCAGCCGATATCCAGATCGGTGTCCCCAAACAGGAAGCTTTACCGCCTGAAGTCAGGAAAGGCATGGTTAGTATGTTCAATGAACAGAAAGGCTTTGGATTTATCCGCGACCAGGATAGCCGTGAAAGCATTTTTGTACATGCCAGCGGCCTGACCGTCCCAATTCGTGAAAATGATAAAGTGACGTTTGAAACCGCCCAGGGGCAAAAGGGCCTCACAGCCGTCAACGTTAAGAAGATATAATGGCTTTGAAGCGGTTATTTAACCGCTCCAGGTTTAATTAAGGGCGGTCACCCATATGCACCAATACATGTACATAGAACATTCATGCACTCACGATGTTGTAAGTGCATGGTTCAGAGCAGAAAACGTGCAAAAAAGAAAACAAAGCTAAAGGCACTTATCGACCCGGAGAAGACCATGCGCGACCGGGTAGGCCTGTGGCTGTCGGCCTTCCTGGGCAGCACGGTCTTTCTGACCAGCTGCATTGCCGTTATTTCTGTTTATCTTGCCTGGAACCTGAATTTTTTCAGGTCTTTAAAACCTTTTGACCCTTACCCATTCAATACGCTTTCAATATCGCTATCGGTATTCGCCATTATTCTTACTATACCGGTGCTGATCAGCCAGAACCGGCAGCGCAAATTGGAGAAAATACGTGAACATGTAGAGTTTGAGGTTAATGTGAGGGCCGAAAATGAAATTACCAAGGTGCTTGCCATGCTGGAAGAAATTCAGCACAAGTTGGGTATTCATAAAGAAGATCCCGAACTTGAGGAAATGAAAGACCCGATCGATCTCCAGGAATTACATAAAGACGTAGGAGAAAACCGTGAACAACTTTAATGTTTGCTTAACTTCAGCAATTCTGTTTAGCTTTAATACAAAAAAAGCAATCACTCCAATAGAATTGAAGTATCATGAAAAATACACTGGTAGTTTTAGCACTTACGGCATCATTCGGCTCCGGTTTCGCACTCAACTCGGCCTTAAATAAAACAACTCAGCAACATGTTAAACGGGTAACCGGAATTGGGGGCATTTTCTTTAAATGCAAGGACCCGCAGCAAATCAGGGAATGGTATAAAACCCATCTCGGTTTTGATATGAGCCCATACGGTTCAAAATTTGGGTGGCGGGAAGAAGCCGATTCAACAAAGAAAGGATCAACACTATGGACGCCTTTTTCAGAAAAGACCAAATATTTTGATCCCTCCACAAACGACTTTATGATCAATTACCGGGTTGAAAACCTCGAAACACTGGTAAACGAGTTAAAAAAGGAAGGGGTAACGGTATTAGACAAAATAGAACCATCCGACTATGGAAAGTTCGTTCACATCCTTGACCCGGAAGGCAACAAAATTGAATTGTGGGAACCGAAAGGTAAATAATAGAATAACTGGATTGTCCCAGTGATCCTGTTTGCAAAGGCAGAAAAACAAAAAAGCCCTGACTTTCATCAGGGCTTTTGTCCGGTGTCGGGATGGCAGGATTCGAACCTGCGGCCTCCACATCCCAAATGTGGCGCGATACCGGGCTACGCTACATCCCGTAAAGGACTGCAAAGGTAGAATTTTAAATCTTGAGTGCAAATCTTTTTTCAGATTTTATTGTACAGCAAAAATGCACTTCAATTAACTACAGGGACATTTGTAGAATTTTCTGTACTAATTACCCTACTATGTATCTAAAGCATTTTTAGGCCCGTACAATGCATCTGATTGTTAATCAATGCCTAAATCGATCTAATTTGAATCAACCGAAAGTTAAGGCATGAGGTTTGATAATGGTTAATTATCATTCTTATGAAAAACTTAATAACCTGCACATCAAAATTATTTTTGCTGATCCTGCTTGCATTTTCATGTCAATCCCTTTTTGCATCCGATAAAACCGATAGCCTGAAAAATAAGATCGCTATATCTGCCGGCATTGTCGACAGCCTGAAAAAACAGGTACAGATAACCTCCAATGATTCATTAAAAGGCCCTTTATATACCCAAATAGCGCATCAGTATTTAAAGTTCGACACCATTAGCAATAAGAAAACAAGGACCGCTTACCAGGACGCGGTGCTAAGCAATACCCTATCAGCTATTCATTACTACTCAAAATATAACGATACCGCAGGTTTGCGCTTGAGCTTTGACGATCTGGCCCATGTGTACCATGCCCAGCATAAATATACCCAGGCTAAATGGTTTATCCTGCAATCCAACACACTGTCGCGGGATAAGAATGATAATCCCAATATTATCGCCTCGCTGATTGAACTGGCATCCATTAAAACAGATA
>JBQCEA010000451.1:0-2559 GCA_051960695.1 Mucilaginibacter sp.
TATGGACCGATCCTTTTGCCTGGATGGGTACCGTCTTTCATTGAGAATTCAGGGTCCATACCGAAATGTACCTGCGGTAACTCGAGATATTTTTCCAGTAATGGCAATTCAGCGCGGATATTGCTTAAGGCCACCTGTACATCGAGGAATACAATGGCATGTGCTTTTTTAGCAAGTGATAATACTGTGTCGATCTGTTTAAAAGGCATCCTGTAGCGGTATTTGCCATCTTTCCCCGGATCACCCTGTGCAACTACAGCTATATAGTGTAATGCGGGTTGAACAGGTGTAGTCGGGTCGGCCTTTTCCCAGGCTTTCACCTCGGTTTTCAGCTTGGCCAGCATTTCTTTTGGCGGCAATTCGCCTAAAATACCCATACGTTTTGAGTACAGGTTGCCATAAAAGGCCACTACCCTTTTGTATGGCAATATAGCGCCGGGCAGCGGGTATGGTGCATTTTTGACCGGCCACAAGCCTGTGGTATCGCCATGGGCCAGCTTCTTCATTAATGAATCGTACTGTTTGTGATCGATAGGCGGATAAGTTACCGGTGTTGTGGCAACAGTATCTCCGGATTCAGCGGCACTGTCTTTTTTTACTACTTTTTGGGTGTTGGTATTAGCTTTAGCAGTGTTACCATTGTTGCTGCTGCAGTTTGTGAAAAGTGCCAGCGAAGCCAGCACCATAAGGGTAGAAAGGGCAATTTTTTTAAATCTCATCTTAATCTTTTTGTTGATATCCTGGGCCACGCAAAATAGCACCATTTCGGGTGCCAATATGCTTAAAATTATCAACAGTTAGTTTACCATTTACTAAAATATATTTGAATCCTATTGAATAAGCATGAGGATGTTCAAAAGTCGATTCATCCTTAACCTTATCAGCGTCAAAAATATCAATATCAGCATACATTCCGGGTTGTAATAATCCACGACCTGTTAAATGAAATTTTTGCGCAGGCAACGAGGTCATTTTACGGATCGCATCTTCAAGAGTTATTAAATGTTTTTCACGAACATAAACACCCAGCACTCTTGCATTGCTGCCATAGCCGCGGGGATGCGGCACACCTACGCCAAATTCGCGTATGCCAGAATCAGAAATGATCATCGCCAGCGGGAATTTCAGAATATTTTCTACATCAGCCTCATTCATGCCATGGAACACCATTGAGGCGCTGCCAATGCGGGTAATATCCAGTATCGTTTCTATCTCGTTGGGGATAGTTGAAGTGCGGCCGCTTTCGGTATTGATCTGCATGATATTCTTACCATTCAGCTGCGGATTACCTTCACAATGAGCAACAACGGCATAGTCAAAATGCGCCCTGCCGCGTCGCTGCATATCTTTGATCATTTCCTCAACAACTTTTTGATGGGTGACAGGGTTGTTCAGTCTTTTTAGCACAGAATCACGGCCACCATCCAATAACCAGTCGGGTAATAAAACATTCAGCGTTGTGCTGCTGGCCGTGTAAGGATACTGATCAACGGTAACATCCAATCCTTCGGCACGAGCTTTTTCCACCATCGCTATCATCTGGTCAGACTTACCCCAATTAGGCAATCCAACTTTAAAATGCGATATCTCAACCGGCATATGCGCTTCCTTGCCTACATCTATTGCCTCATTGATAGCATCGAATATTTTATCGGATTCATTGCGCATGTGCGAAGTATAAACGCCATGGTATTTTGCCGCAGCTTTGGCAAGCGCCACAACCTCATCCGTTTTTGAATATAGACCAGGCGTATAGATCAGCCCGGTTGAAAAACCCATTGCCCCATCGCGCATAGCTTTCTCAACCAGGTCCTCCATTTTTTTCAATTGCTCCGCATTGGGCGTTACGGCGGCTTCACCCAAAACGGCTTTACGCACATCGTTGTGACCGATCAGTGAACCCACATTGACAGACAATTTTATGCTGTCCAATTCTTTGAAGTATTTTTTCAGATCAACCTCAGAGCTGCCGCAATTACCTGTAATTACCGTGGTAACACCATCATAAATAAAGTTATCAGCCGTTGGTACTTTCTTTTCATCACCTTCAATATGGGTGTGCACATCGATAAAGCCCGGAGAAACAATGAGGCCAGTAGCATCGATGATCTTATCTGCTTTGCTTTTAGAAAGATCGCCTATTTTAACGATCTTATCCTTAATGATACCTACATCACCATAAAACCAGGGGTTACCCGCACCATCGATTATCTTACCGTTTTTGATGATGATATCGTAATGCTTTTGAGCGAAAAGCAGGGCGGGGAAAAGGCAGAAAAGAAATAGGAGTTTTAATTTGAGCATTCAACAAATTTATAAAAGAATGTTGTGGAATAAGATGATTAATAGGAACGTTACAATTGGGATTGTGTCTACCGAAAGGTGTCACGTCGGCTCTCGAAGCATGTGGTTAAAGCCTCCTGCTCACTCTTCGAGACCCTCAGAGTGACAGCCCAAAAAAGGTGTCATGTTATCCGTAGGACTCCCTCGGAGAGGCTCTCGAAACATGTGCGTAAAGGCCATTACACAAACTTTCCTTCGGCAGGCTCAGGACAGGCT
>JBQCEA010000452.1:0-9236 GCA_051960695.1 Mucilaginibacter sp.
ACTATCTTCTGGTCCATCAGTACTGTTTTAACTGGCGTTTTAGTTTTACTGAACTTTTCAAAAAGATAATTCTCCTTTACATCTAAGGCGTCGGGAACATCGGTTTTCTTCGGATTTAAAGTGGGCGTTGCAGCTTTTTGAAAATCAGTAAGTACCAGCCTGGTGCCATCATCAAATTGCAGACTGATGATCTGGTTTTTAGGGAGTTCATCCTTGTCATGTGTTACTATCAGCTGGCCGTGAAGCATCAGATGCAAACCCAGGGCTTGCCCGCTCTTGAATAGGATATGTAACTCTTTGCCCTGCCTTATAAACTTTTCTATCTCCTGCCCATGAAGCGCCTCCTGCAATTCTTTGACAGATACATTCAATTTACGATTTACTTCAACCTCTGCTCTATCTACTTTTTTCCCCTTAAATATCTTAGTCAGGTTGCGGCTGAAGGCTTGCAGATCGGGTAATTCAGGCATATTTATGAATTTTACTTCTTAACAACAAGCGCAATATTCAAAAGGTTTACCCTTGTTTAAAACGAAAATGACAAACCTGTATTAAATAGTTTTTGTTATAAATGAGTTTAAAAATATTGCCGCTGAGTCCAAATAACATCTTCTGCATGAAGCATCCTTTACTTATTTTATACACTTTGTTCTTTATTTCATGGGTAGAAACCACTAATGCGCAGGATAAAAATCCCATCAAAGCAAAGGATTCTGTTTTCCATAACAAAGACACAACTATTCACCCGAAGGATTCAGTTTTCCATACCGTTCTATCTTCAACAGGCTCTTACAATAAAGCCATTAATGTAACAACCTATCTCTTCACTAATAATCTTGATTTTGGTTTAAAAAGGAAAAGTATTTCCCTAAGCTTTGATAATAACTGGATATACGGCAGATCGGGTGGAAATCTGACCAATAATGACTATTCTTCAACCCTACAGTTCAATCTGTATAAATCCCTTCCCCATTTCTTTTACTGGGGCCTTGCCAGTTACAATACAAGCTATTCATTAAAGATCAATGGTCAGGCGTTAGCCGGGGCTGGAGCGGCTTACAGTATTTTCGACCGTAAAAAGGTTTTCCTTAATATTAGTGACGGATTGGTTTTCGATCACAGTGATTTAGTTCTGCCTGATAGCTCCCGTCTTCATTATCAAACCGTCCGTAATTCATTCCGGATAATGTTCAAATTTGTTATTAAAGATATATTCAGCATTGATGGCAGCGACTTCCTGCAAAACTCATTTGTACGCTCATCTGATTATATTATAAAATCCACCACCAACGTATCGCTAAAGCTAAATAAATGGATAAACCTTACTTCATCACTTCAATACAACAACGAAAAACGTACGCAAAGCTCAAACTTAACCTTCACATACGGACTTAAGTTTGATAGATTTTTCTAAAGCATTATTATAAAAATATAAGAGCCGCCAGTGAACAATAAGAGAGATGCCGTTGTTCTAATAAATACTTACTTACAATTTATCTGTTGCGGGTAAGAAAGTGTATTCACTAACTCATATAGTCATGACATTACCATTTGCATTTGTTTTTATAGCTGCTTTTATACTATTAGCTATTTTTCTTATCGTGAGGAGGAGCTTAGGCAAAAAGGACCTGCGAAAAGATATTGAGGATAAGAAACATAAATCAGGCGAAAGCGGCGTTGATAAAATGGGATAAATATTACCTAAATTATTTATTGCGCAAACCCTATACCGTTGACTCTGTTGTTGTTTTAATTAATTCATACGATCACCTAAAGATCAAACTTATGGCAGGGCAGGAAAAGCGGCGAACTGGTAAAGTTCAAAGCACAATGGGTGGAAGCAACCGCTCATCAGGTCAGCGAGGGTTCGCTTCAATGGATGAGAAAAAACAACGTGAAATTGCCAGCAAAGGCGGAAAAGCCGCACATCAGTCGGGGCATGCTCACGAGTTTACATCAGAAGAGGCGAGGGCAGCGGGTCGCAAAGGCGGTGAATCTGTTAGCCGGAACAAAGATCACATGTCCGAAATCGGACGACAAGGCGGAAAACATTAGATTTGAAATAACAGGGTGGCAAAAACACCCTGTTATAATATTATTATCTGTTCTTCATCAGCGGACTAATGTCGCCATTGCGTTCCAGGTAAACTTTATCAATTTTGGCCATATCTTCAGTTAGTGCCGATTTACGTACACCTTGCATAATATCTTCCTCGCCTACAATACCGCGCTTCAAATGGTCAGGAATAAATTTACCATTTTGGAAAAGCAGTATAGGAGTACCCTCGACGATCCGGGCAAATCGTGGATAACTAACACATAACCAACCAAATACCCTATGAAGACAAACAATAGCCAGGCAACATACAACTACCGGAATAAATGGCGATGCCCCTACCACTGCCCTGCTCAATACAGCACCTAACAAAATGGAAATGATATTATCCAATGAAGTTTTCTGACCAAAAGAACGCCTGCCGGATATACGGATCAATAACAGGGCGATAATAAACATCACAATGCCCCTGCTGCACATCTGGAGGGTATCCAGGTCTTTTCCTTCCCCAAAAATTGTTTTTAATATTTCCATGTTTAAAGTATACCAAAACATAACATATAAGATACCTAAGAAGTTTTACTCTGTTGTGGTGATATACTTGTGATCGTTCCGACAGATTTACAAACAATTAAAACAGAGCACAGGGCATAGTAGTTATAATTAAACTTATGGAACAGCAATTTGACCTGGACGACAAAACCATTGTTATTACCGGTGCATCAAGCGGTGTTGGCAGGGCTACAGCACTGCAACTGGCGCTGCTGCAACCAGCCCTTGTTTTGGCCGCCCGAAACGAAGATGCACTGAATGAAGTTGCGGAAGAATGCCGTACCCTGGGCGCGCAAGTGTTAGTGGTACCCACTGATGTAACAGACCCCAAAGCTATGATAGCACTTGCCAATGCAGCTAACGACTGGAAGGGCTATATTGATGTTTGGATCAACAATGCCGGTATACTGGCTGCAGGTGATTTTGATCATGTGCCGATGGAAGTTCATGAACAGGTTATCCAAACCAACCTGCTGGGGTATATGAACGGTGCCCATGCAGTAATATCTTTTTTTAAGGCACAGAAGTTTGGCATATTGATCAATAACATATCTATTGGGGGTTATCTACCTATTCCATACGGAACAGGTTATACAGCCAGTAAATTTGGTCTAAGGGGATTTTCAGAGGCTTTAAAAGCTGAATTAACCCAATGGCCTGATATTCATGTTTGCGACCTGTTTCCATCATTCCTGGATACTCCTGGCATACAACATGCGGGCAATTACACAGGTAAGCAACTTAAGCCTGCACCGCCGGTGTATGATCCTCAAGCGGTTGCTAAAACAATTGTAAAAACTGTTCAAAATCCCAAGTCAAGCCGTTATGTCGGAGGTTCATCTTTGGTTCTGAAGTTTACACATGCTTTATTTCCTGAACTGATCAGTAAATTAACCGGGGGCGTTATCCGCAGGTACCTGAAAAAAGCCGAGCCGCTTCAGTCCACAAGCGGGAATGTTTTTAATACAGTCGACTATGGCATGAGTACAAATGGCGGTTGGAATAATCCCGGAAAACCGGTGCCTTATAGCAAATATATTCTTGCCGGAATGGTAGCAGGCTTAGCCGCAGGCATCTATTTTACTACAAAAGCCGCCAGGCATAACTGATCACATTCCAACAAATGGCCATAGCAAATAGAAAGAAGTTGTGATATTGCTTATTATTCCTGCTATTGGCGGATTATGCATACGATTAAGTTTCTATGTAGCAGCACAAACCCCGGCAATTATCTTGCTTATCGTAGGTGTTATACTCATTTTTCTGGCTTTAATTGTCTTCTGGAAGAATTTCAGGGAATAAAAAAGGCGCTTTCATCTCACTAAAAGCGCCAATTAATCAACTAATCTCAGTAAAGTGCTTTAAGTGCATTTTAAATTATCTGATGATTTATAAAATATAAAAGGGTAGCCAGCGTCGCGCCGGCTACCGGTAAACAAACCAATTTACAGACACAACATTGAAGTATCTGAGAACAAGAATAAATATACTTAATACGGAAATAAGCTAACAAGGCCGGATAATATCCGGCCTTGTTTTTTTAATATTAATATAATAAAAAAGTTATTATATTTTTCACAATTATTTAAATTACAATCATTTACATACAGAATAGCAAAAGATTTTATAAAATATATTAATATCGTTTATGGGCATTTCGCCTTATTTTTTCATTATAAGCTTAGTAGCTACAGAATCTCCTACCACTTTACCGAATCGTTTAGATACTTCGCATGAGTTATGAAAATGTATACCGCCATAAAATCTTGAGCGGGCGGTTTCATTTGCCGCATCCTTAAATGATTTAAACGACCTGTTTTTTATACCGAACTCAAGTTCTGTAGTATCGGTAAATGCAACATTATCACCCAATACACTGGTAAGTGCCTCGGCTGCTGCCGCAGATATGGTGCAATGCCCGCAAGTGTATTCCGGAAATGGAGGTGTTTGCAGATGCGGCCTCCACGATGGGTCAATATATTTATCGATCACAGTCTCAGGCCGGGCTGTTTTATATTTATATTTTGCTGCCCACGATTCTATAAACCCATCAAACAGCGCAATAGCTGTTTTAGCATAGGCACATACCGTAGTATTGAAATCGGCTTTCACTTTATGGGCACCAATTCCTACCACGCTCAGCCAATGGCCTGGTGGAGAGAATTTCTTAGTAATAAACATCACGTGACCGGATACGTTCATCTTCTGCGGGTTATCATCCCAAAAATCAGCAGTATGTATCTCATCTGCTGTAAGACTATCACCTTTATGCTTGATCGCCATAACCTCTTTATAATACTGGCTGTTCTTATCCGTCATATTGAACACCGGCGGCGGCGGAACATCGTACTCTTTGGCGTTATTCATTACCATTGTCCTGATCTCGCCCCAATGCGGCTCTACCGCTTCAAAATATCCAGGAGGTGTTGGCACCCAGCGTCCTAAAGAATCTTTGATCGCAAATTTTGATGCACTACGGGTTTCCAAGTAATGATCTTTTTTACTCCATGCCATAACAGATGCGCTCACCGCGGCTGCATACTTTTCTGAATTCTCTATCATGTCTTTCGGCATGCCATGGTCAACTGCTAATTTATGCAGGCTGTCGGTCAAATATTTTAAACTACCGGCCGGAAAAGTTACAGCCTCACCCACATGACAAAAAGCAAGCAATGCGGCGTAATGATAATCGATATTTTCGTTTGCTTCAGGCTTGGCAACCGATTTAAAACCATTGAGCTGGCCCACTAATGATCTGTATTGATCCGGATAGCCACCAGCGATAACTTCATAACCGGCAACCGATGCATAAGCATAATTTCGGGAGGCTACGGGAGGTGAAAAGTTATTGCCCATTACCACGCTATTCAATTCAAAAACGGTGCTGCTATACAAATCCGGGTTGTTAAAAATCTTATCATAGTCCGGTTTTTTACAGGATGTAAACAACAAAACTGTAGCTGCAAATAATAAAATTAGGGGTTTCATATAATTAGGTATTATCTTACTGTATATGTTTTTTTATCCATACCCACACCTGTTATGGTTAAAGATTTCCATTTAGACGGAAGCTTACTTTTAACCTGGGTAATACCTTGTGGTGTAATATCCAGGCCACCAAAACCCATTAATAAGCTTTGGATTATACCTCCAGCTCCGGTAGCAAAGTATGGATTTGTGCCTCCTTTTGTTTCGGCAATTACCCTAAACGGCGGATCGAGATTTGGAATGTACGCATCTTTAAAGAAATGATAGGCTTTTTCGCCATCGCCTAAACGGGAGTACAATAAGGCAAATACGGCCTGGGTCATAGCCGGTGTCCCTTCGTTAGGCACACGTGTATCATAATATTCAAGGTCTTTTTTAATCTGTGCAGGATCAGTTATGGTTTTTAAAGGATATGCCAGCAAATTCACGTCAGCCTGTTTAATGCCTTCACCATTATAAGCGGCGAATTCCCGGGTAACACCATTTTGAAATTTAAGTATCGGAATATTATCTGCTACCTGCTGCCAGTCCGGATCAGCATTTATTCCTAAAATAGCGGCTGCAGCAGTAGCAGCCTGCAAGTTGGCTTTAGCCGCAGCATTGGTAAAGGCATTATTGTCTACATTCTCGGCCCATTCATCTGCTGCAACAACATCTTTAATATCATAATGCCCTGGCCCATTGCGCTCAACTCTGCTGGCCCAAAAATCGGCAGTTGCTGATAAAATAGGCCATCCCTTTTCTTTCAGCCATTGTTTATCCTGGGTAACACAGTAATACTGCCATGCAGCCAGGGCAACGTCAGCAGTAATATGATGTTCAAACGGTCCGCTTAAAGCCCATACGGGTGTTTCTTCTACCCCGCTGTCGGCACTTTCCCATGGGAACATTGCACCCTTATATCCGTGTGCAAACGCATTCTGCTTCGCCATAGCCAAACGCTCATAACGGTATTCGACCAGTGACTTTGCGATCTCAGGGTGCAGAACCAGTAATGCAGGGTACATCCACAGATCGGCATCCCAGAAAACATGACCATTATAACCTAAACCAGACAATCCCATAGGAGATGGAGAATAAGCTGTACCAACGCGAGAAAAAGAATACAAATGATACAACATGCTGTGCACATCCTGTTGCACCTGCGGATCGCCATCTATTTTAATATCACTTTTCCAAAGCTCGTCCCATGCCTGGTTATGGTATTGTATCAGGCGGTCGCGGCCTTCCAGCTTGGCAAACATGGTCAAACGCTCAGCCTGGTTCAATGGGTCAGCATCATGGGCCGATGTTATCGAAGAGCCCGCAACGGCATAACGGTAGGTTTGGCCCGCAGCTATACTCTTGCTGAATTTCATCAGGTGCATGTTGTTATCCCACATCTCGTGGATCACTCTTGGCTCCTGTCCATGTGCCTCATTAAACAAAAAAGTGTTAGATGCGCACAATTGTAATTTCCCGGTAGGGCTTTTGGCTGTTGATGTAAGCAAACTAATGGTAACATGCGGCCTGTCGATCTCATTATAATAATTCTGGACATCCTTTAAGGCATCTGGTGCTTCCATTATACTGGCAGCGGTAATATTGATAGCTTTCTTTGCTGTAATCGAGATATCCATCAGCACAGTAAAAGGCAATTGCCTCAATGAATAGTATGTATACTTTATAGATGCCTCATCGCCATAATCAAAAGTGGTGGTGAAAGCAGCGTGCTGCATATCCAGTTCCTGCTTAAAGTTGCTGATATTCTTTGCGTCTATGCGTTTACCGTTTATTTCAAGATACATATTCAGCAGGTTAAAGCTATTCAGAAAGTTGCTCACCCTTCCACGCCCATACAGATCATAGGCACCGGCCAACACTACATTTTTTACCTTGAATGGTTCCGGAGATGATACGATGCCAATCATACCATTAGCTACGGTAATGCCGTAATAATTCGCAGGATCTATCTTATCGGCCTTTATTACCCATTCATCCTGGGCACTGGCAATTGCCGAACAAAAAAGCAGAACCAATACACATAATCTCTTCATATTCATTTATCTAATTTAAAAAATCTCAGTCCTTTATTATTAAAAGCCACTGCATAAATCACACCGTTTGCGGTTTTTATAGCTTTAATATCGCGTACTTCTCCACGCAATATGATACCAGCAGAAACCGGCGAAATCCATTTCAAGTTTTTATTCTTACCCAAGAGCATAACATCACCATAATCAGCATCATACCGTCCTTCAAATGGGATAACACCCGAAAAATTACCCCCCGCAAAAATGCCTTTATTTGAACCGGACAACAATGCAAAACCGAACAGCGGTGAAACCTGTGCCTGCGATGGGAAAGGCCTGAATTCGAAGTTTCCGTTGCTTTTGTTATAAAAGACTCCGGATGCAAATGAGTTCACCTTTAGCGGTTTGCTATTTTTAAGCGAATCGTCAAAAATTTCATCAACTGTTTTTCCGGCAAAATCATGATAGTACAGGAACTTCTTTTTGATGAGAGGTACTTGTTTTTCAATATCTCCTTTACCTAAAAAAGTATATTCCTTATGGTCGATGCTATAGGTCATTAGCGGATCTACCGTTCCATTGTTATCCAGGTCTGTAAGATATAATTTGACAGGATTTTCATCTGTTGGCTGCAATTTAGAATTCAGTCCATAGTTACCTGCAATGATATCGATCCTGCCATCGCCATCTACATCAGCAAGTGCTATCCTTTGCCACCAGCCTGATAGCTTATCTAATACCGGCTGATGCTGCTCAATCAATTTACCATGACGGTTCATGAACACCTTTACCGGCATCCACTCCCCTGCTACTACCAGGTCAGGCCAGCCATCGTTGTTCAGATCAGCAAAAGCAGCCGAGCGTATTATACCGGCATATTTCAATTCATCCGGTATTTGAGCCTGATGATAATGCCCATGCCCGTCATTTATCAGTAAATATGATTCAGGCATTTTCCCAAAACGATATGCATCAGGCGCACCGGCAACAAAAATATCCGGGTAACCATCGTGATTAACATCCGCAACAGCAACTGCCGACTTGTTTGTCCTGATAGCAGGAATATCTGCCGATCGCTTAAATTTCCCTTTACCGTCATTAAGATATAAACGGTCTTCCAACGCCGGCAAGCCGTCGGGCAGTTCGTTTCCGCCACTTACTACATACAGATCAGGATTACCATCATGATTAACATCGAGAAAAACTGCGTCGACATCTTCGCTGGCTGCATCAGCAACAAATGCGGGCTGTACTGTTTTTTTAAATCCACCATTGGGAGTTTGAATAAACAATTCACCGGATTGGTTGCGGGCACCACAAATATAAAAGTCTTCAAGCCCGTCATGATTTACGTCAGCCACCGCCATTCGTGGCCCTTCGGTTGAAAGCATGTGCGGTATTAAAGGCTGCTGGTTAAAATCAACATAGTTATCTTCTTTATGCTGCCAATTGACATGCATATCAGTAGTTATGTCTTTGAAAATTGGCTTTGCGGAAGGAAAGAATTGGCTATAATTGAAATGCCCATTGGCGTTTTTCTGATCTATGGTCAGCGATTGGTTGGCTTTAACATTTCGGATCAATTGATAGGTTTGGTTAGGCCATACAATGAGCAAGCTGTCTACCTT
>JBQCEA010000453.1:0-6150 GCA_051960695.1 Mucilaginibacter sp.
AGTGGCCTCATGGTAGTATGCTTTCAATGCCCTTTCAGGATCAAAAGTGCGAACACCTTTAACCCATGCATCAGTCAGCAGAGATATAGCATGATTACCCAGCATGCCACCGGTTTCGGATGGAAAAGACCATGCCGGCAGCCAGCCGCACTGTTCCTGCGCATCGAGTAAAGCATTCACATACTGCCCCTGCATCTTAGGATGTAAAATAAGGTTCAACGGAAATTGGGCCCTGAAGGTATCCCAAAAGCCATTGTCGGTGTACATATATCCGTTATGTATCTTGCCGTCGTAAGGGCTGTAGTAATAAGGTTTGCCTTCCTTATTATATTCGAAGAAACTATGTGAGAATAAGTTTGCATGATACAAACACGAGTAAAAAGTAGCTTTTTCTTCCTCAGAGCCGCCTTCTACCTTCATCCGGCCCAGCAAATTGTTCCATACCTTGTCAGCAGCTTTCCGTGTATCGTTAAATGATCTGTATTTGCCCAATTCCTGTTCCAGTGTTAGCTGAGCCTGTTCAGGGCTGATATAGGATGATGCCACCTTGGCCTGCACAATTGAACCGCTCTTAAACTTCAGATAAGCTCCTGCCCCTTCACCCTCTTTGGCCAAACTATCCGGGAACACCTTATCATGCCGGTTTTCCCAGGTTCCGTGAGCGGTAAAAGGCTGGTCAAAAACGATCACGAAGTAGTTTTTAAAATTCTGAGGCGCCCACCTGCAATTATTTACATAGCCAACGATCATGCGCTTCGCAGGAATGATTTTCACCATGCTCATTTTAGTATAGCCGTCCAGTACCAAATAAGCATCTTGCCCCTTAGGGAAACTAAATCTTAAGTATGCGCCCCTCTCGGTTGGCGTCATTTCGGTTACGATGTTGTTATCAAACTTAACTTTATAATAGCTGGGCTCAGCTATCTCGTTATCATGTCTAAATGCCGCCGCCCGTTCACTATCGTTTACAACTAACTTTCCCACTTCAGGCATTAGCGAGAACACAGCATAATCGTTTACCCATGAGCTGCACTGATGCGATTGCTGAAACCCGCAAATTGTATGAACGAAATATTGATACTTCCAGCCGTCGCCATCTTTTCCGGTTTGAGCGGTCCAGGTATTCATGCCAAAAGGCATTGAGGTAGCCGGGTAGGTGTTGCCATATGAAAACTCGAATTTGCTATTGGTCCCTTGCCGGGTATTGACATATTTTACCAGGTTGGCTTCCTGTGCAAAGGCGCTGCTGCTTAGCATGGCGGCAAAAAGTAAGGGCAGAAGTCTATTTCTCATCCGTATAATTAATTGGCTCAAAATCGTCTGGTAAATATATTAATAAAACGATTTAGCATTACAATAATAACAACTATTTTACGTGCAGTGTCGTCTTTACTTAAATTTTACCCTGATAAACCTTGGCCGGTATAAATGGGGATGCTTATTCAGGTCCTTAATAAATTCAGCAGAGTTTACATTATAAGTGATCAGCAGTTCACCTGGCTTTGATAGCGTTGGATGTGCTTTGGCATTATAAACCAAAAAAGTCTTTTCTTCCATGTCCTTGCTGCAATCCCAAAGTTTGATGACCGGGCCAAATGGCCCAACCGGACTTGCACCGATCCGCATTCCCACGGTCGTGCTCATTCCTCCTTCCTGGAAAACGAGCGCGTACCTGCCATCAGGCAGTATCGTTAAGCTTAATTCATTCGAAACTTTATCGGTGATAGCGGCAGCCTTGTGGATGTCGCTCGCCCAGGCTTTTCCGTCCCAAAATCTCCATTGATCGAAATGTTCAAAGTCTGCCGGCTTAACCCTGGCTGCTACCAGCTTTTTGGCAAGACCGACAACACCGTAAACGTAAACATATCCATCCGGGTGCCTCGCGCCAGACTCGGCGGTATTGACAAAGATGCCGGCGCCGAACGAACCGATCTCATTGTTATCATCCAGGTAAAATGGTGTATCCATTTGCTCCTGGTTGCGGTAGGGCGGCCGGCTATTAGCAGGCAGCTTGATAATAGCGTTGCCAACCTCTTTGAAACCAAAAGCTCCTTCACTCACGTTATGTATCCGGTAACCGAAAATATAGGTTGCATGTGTGGCCTGGTCATAAAAGCCATCACCCAGCCAGAAATAATCGCCGGATTGCGTTTTGGGTGTATGGGGGATAAAAATGGATTCGGGCTTACCATCCTTGTCTTTATCCCAATAAAACCTGATATGGCTGGGGTCGGGCGTGTTTCCCTTTAAATACGCTACCGAATTGTGGATCATTTTATAGCCCGGCAACATGGTGCTATCGGTCACCTCGCCTATCATGGAGTCACTAAAGATAAATAGTGTTTCTTGTGAGTTTGCCGTCTGCTGATGTTCCCTCCCATTTACAGGAATGGTGTATATTCCATCCGCACCAAACCATCCCACATTTCGGGTTAACAATGCTGACCACTCAGGCGCTGCCTCAACCTTAAATTTGATATTGGTCAGGTTAACGCGCGTTTTATCGGCAGATTGTGCTTTTACCTGCTGGCACGCAATAAAAACGAGCATGATCGCCCAAAAAGGATAAATCTTTTTTTTCATCATCAAATTAACTGGTTCGATCTGAGCGATCGTTCAAAATTACTATATGAGATTTGATTTCCTAATTCCCTGACGAACAAACGCCAGGTAAGCAAAGCCCCCCAGCCCACCCAATATCATCAAACCCGCTATGATCTGGGCCTGGGTCATGTTCATACCCAAAAACCTATACCGCGGGTTTATCCGGACACATTCTATAGCTAATCGCTCGGCCCCATTCAAAACAAGGTACAGACAAAACATTGCTCCCGGTATAATGATTTTCTTACGGCAAAACCACATTACCAGGAACAGCCCGATACATAACACCGCTTCATAAAATGGAGTCGGGTATACGCCTCTAATAAGTTGATTGCAATAATTACCATTGCACCCGGGAATCGGCAAGCCCGCATTGATCGCATTATGCGGGAATCTGAACGACCACATCCAACCAGGCAGCCAGTTCAAGAAACCGGGTTTTGGGTGAAGATTCACAATTCCCCAATCGCCATCGCCCGCTAATTGACAGCCAATGCGCCCAATGCCATAAGCCAGCATCATACCGGGCGAACCGATGTCGGCCAGGTGAACAAGTTTCATCCCATGCTTGTGGCCGATATACAAATAAGTAAGCGAACCAAATATTAATCCGCCATAATAATTATAGCCGGTGCTTTTAAATAATGTCCTTACCGGATCATATTTAAACACCTCCCAATGTTCAATTACATCAAACAGTTTGGAACCGATAACGCCTGCTACGCCCACAGAAACAACAATAGTGCCCATGAGTTGATAAGGATGTATGGTTTTTTCAATGGCCCTGCTCGTTTTGATCTTCAAATCATCCTTCTGATCATTGTAAACCCAAATGGCAAATATCAATGCAGCCAATAACCCTACGATAAAACTTCCCTGCCAGGAAAAGATATAATGATGTGAATCTCTCTGAAAAGCAGAATATTGAAAAAGAACACCTCCCGCCTTATACCCCAAAACAAAACCGAGCAGTGAATTAATAATGATGCTGACTATGACGGCAGACTTACCTGCGAGAACAATTTTTGTTGTTGCAGATACCTTCCGTAAGCCTTCATACCTCTTAAATTCCGAATTAAAAACCTGGTATGCCGCTACGAAAGCCAGGGCCACAAAAAAGCCCAGCGTTTGGATGGTGACAGGCAGCCTGAAACCAAATAAATACTCCGTCAAATGGCTTAGCGTGGGAAACATCTTTATCCGGGCTATTGCAAGGTATAATTCAATCAAATAAAAAAAGCCAGCGTACATCTATACGCCGGCCTTTAAATTAACCAATTATGCTCAAAAACCAACTTGTACGCCTAAGTTCATAACCCGCTGATTGATATAAGCATCGCCCGCTGTATTGGTAGCGATCTCCGGGTCTTGCTGATATTTATGATAGTTATCGAATGTAAACAGGTTATAAGCGCTGAAATAGAACCTTACGTTATGCAGGTGAAACGGCAATGCATTGGCCGGCACCTGGTAACCTATATCGACAGTTTTTAAACGAATGTAATAGGCATTGATCAGCCAGAAGTCCGACATGTAAGCCGTTGGGCTATCCACTGATGTTGGGTTCATGGTCAGACGCGGAAACTGTGCGTTCACACTGTTCTCAGGCGTCCATCTATCCAAATGTATCGGCTGGAACTGGCTCTGGAACGGTTCGATACCAGTACCAACAATGGCGAAGCTGTAATTAAAGGCACCCTGGAACAGCACGCTGATGCTAAAACCCTTATATATGGCCTGCAGATTTAAACCAAGCGTTGTGTTAGGCAGGTTTGGGTGACCGATGGGACGCTGGTCGAACACGTTGATGATACCATCGCCATTCAGGTCCTGGTAGCGCAGGTCACCGGGCTGTAGCGGAACCCCGTTATCAGGGATCGCGACCGGATCGCCGGCATTTGAACCGCCATGCGAAGACTGGTAGGCTTTTACCTGTGCTATTTCTGCGGAAGTATAAAAGCCAAGGTAATGGTAGCCATAAGGCTGGTTTATAGGCTGGCCTGTACGGGCTAACCATGGATATGCCGGATTGGCCTCATCTTCAAATAATATCTTGTTTTTGGCATAAGAAAACACAAACGAGGTGCTGTATTGTACCTTGCCGGCAACGTTATGATAAGTGATCTGGCCGTCGAAACCGTGGTTTAGTGTCCTGCCAATATTCACGGCCGGAAGGCCGACACCTAAAATCTCAGGAACGCTTCCGGGGGTGATCAATTGGTCGAACCTGATGTCATGGAAATAGTCGATGGTAGCTGACAACTTATCCTTCAGCAAGTTCATATCAAGACCGATATCCAGCTTTTTAGCCCGCTCCCAAACCACATTGGTGTTGCCGAGCGCGCCTTCGTAAATACTCGGGTAATCTTGCGATGTCTGGCCGAAATTATATCCTCCCCCATTCACATATACCTGATTGTATACATAGCGATTACCTGGCGCCGCATCAGAACCTACCAAACCGTAGCTACCACGTAGTTTAAATAAGCTGAAGGTTGGGAACACATTCGAGAAAAATTTCTCCTTTGCCAGATTGTAACCCAAACTTATTGCGGGAAATAAACCATACCGGTGATTTGCTGCAAAGCGATCTGTACCGTTGTAAGCCAAGTCGATCTCAGCTAAATATTTCTGGTCGTAATCGTATCCAGCCTTACCGGAAATGCCCCTGAATTTTTGCGGAACACCCACCAGCGAACCATCAAGGAATGGATAAGCATAGTAAGTTTGGGATTGCTGGTTGAACAAAGCCAGCGCAGTAACGTGATGCACATTATTGAACGTGCGATCGTAATTCGAGAATATCTGCACGTTATAGTTGTTTGTGTTGATATCCGTATTGCCCGTTAAGGCATAGGTCTGATATACGTAAGTTGCACCCGGCCTTAATGAATACTGGTTAGTTGTGGGATCGTAGTGATAAGCCGGGATACCTCCGTTAAATATTTGTTTAGTGAACTGCTCTATGCTTGAGTAAGCCACGCGGCCGGTAAGCGACAAGCCATTGGTAATTTCATCCAATCTTTCAGTACCGCCAAACAAAACGTTGTAATCTGTACGTCTTGAGTGCTGATAGCCGCCTGTAGCCAACCGGGCATTCAATGTAGGCAGGTGATCAGGATTGAACGGCGAATAAGCATAAGAATAGGTGCCATTCGGGTTCAAATATGGTGCTGTAAACGGTGTTTCCTTGGTAAAGTTGTATACCTCTCCTACGGCGTTTTCATTGTAGGGCTGGTTCAGATCAGAAAAGCGCGTAGTTACATCCAGGCGCAGGTCAAGGTTTTTATTTGCCTTCAGATCAAGGTTCGAACGGAAATTGTACCGTGTAAAATAATAGTTGGTATTTACGAGGCTTTGCGGATCGGCAAAATCACGCACCAAACCGGTTTGATCAAGTGCACCGCCTGATATAAAATATTTCAGGGCATTAGTACCACCGGAAATGTCAAGATTAGTATTGGCCTGGTATGAAAATTTCTTGAATATCTTATCGTACCAGTTTACGTCAGGGTGGCCATATGGATCAGTTCCGCTTTGGAACAG
>JBQCEA010000454.1:0-3662 GCA_051960695.1 Mucilaginibacter sp.
CTAAACTTGTCACGTCAATTTAAACAACTATCATTATTTAATGGAAGCTGCACAGCAAAGCAATATCTTACAGGTAGATAACCTGAGCGTTTTTTACGGAAATTTTCAGGCTGTAAAAGATGTTTCATTCTATGTAAAACAAGGCGAAATATTTGGTTTGCTTGGCCCCAATGGGGCCGGTAAAACCAGCACATTAAGCACGGTTGAGGGCCTGATCAAACAAAAGTCCGGATCGGTTACCGTTGCAGGATATGATACCTTGAAGCATCCCCGGCATGCACGTGCAGCAATGGGCGTGCAGTTGCAGGCCACCAGTTTTCAGCCCGAGCTGAATGTTTCTGAAATATTGCAGTTATATGCCAGTCTGTATGGCTTTGAACTGACTACTGAGAAACTTCATGCCTTGCTAAAGGAAATCAACCTGGCCGAGGCAGAGAATAAAAAATTCGGACAGTTATCCGGAGGGCAGCAACAAAGGGTATCATTAGCTATTACCACTATTCATGATCCAAAGTTGGTGTTGCTGGACGAACCCACCTCGGGCTTGGACCCCCAATCGCGCAGGCAATTATGGTCGCGCATTGAGGCTATCCGTGAAAAGGGAAACTCTATCGTATTGACCACCCACTCGATGGAAGAAGCTGAGGCGGTGTGTGACCGCATTAGTATTATCGATCATGGACGTATTATTGCAACAGGCACACCGCAATCGCTTATCGACGAGCACCGTAATGATCCGAAGGTAATAGCGGTATCACGAAGAGGAAAGATCACACTTGAAGATGTATTTATTGCCTTAACGGGAGAAGCTATAAGAGCATAATTAACGTATTTATCAGCAAATTTTTGAACGATGGAAATTACTATTCCGAAAACATCAACCGTAATGACGGCTTTGCTAAAAGCTGATTTTACAACCTTGTGGCGTAACCGCCGGGCTAGCATTATGGTGCTTTTAGTGCCTATGATCATTGTTTTCTCGTGGAAGGGGTTAGTTGCAAAAACTGGAGGTGCATTTGTATTGGCAAATGCTATAACGCTTGGATTGATAGCGATCGGATTAATGGGATATGCTAATTCTATTGCCAGGGATCGAGATAGAGGAGTCTTTCAACGCCTTAGGGTATCTCCGTTACCTCTTTGGTCAATTATGGTTAGCAGACTTCTTGTTCAGCTAACTCTTATTTTAATATTAACTATCGTTGTCTTTATTGCCGGCTATCAGTTTGACCAAATAAAAATGTCGATAGGAGGATACTTAATTACGCTATTTGCATCAATAGTAGGTGGGGCTGTTTACCTTAGCTTAGGACAGGCCATTGTAGGCCGCGTTCAAAATCCTGAAACAGTTAACTCAACGGTAAGATTAGTTTATTTCGCTTTTATTATGGTTGGTATGTTCGGCGAAACCGGTTTGGTCCCAGAGATTAGAACTTTAGCCGATTGGTCGCCATATGGCACAGTTAGCAACATAATTATTTCAAGCCTGGAGCCCTCTAAATGGAGCAATCACACCACCATGGCGCTATTGCTCACCCTCGGCTATACCCTTGTATTTGCCGTATTGGGTATCAAGTGGTTCAAATGGAGCACCAAATAATTTTGGATTTCGTCCGCCAGCCGGCGGATCGATTTCGGATTTATAAATTGATCATAAGTATGGCGTATAGCCGGAACGCGGCAATATGTTCATGATTTCAGATTTCGTCCGCCAGCTGGCGGATCGATTTCGGAATGATTTTAATTAATCCATGTGTATTGTCAATGGCTGAAAGCGCGGTTGCATGCGTTTAATGGATTCGGCCATACGTTTTACAAAAAGGTAGTTTGTAAATCCGCCTATAGCGCCGCCAACTATCGGTATCAGGCGGCCTGCGGTTTTGCTGCCCAGTCTTACCATCATTCTTTCTGATAATCTTTCCAATACATTTTTGGTAATGGCAACGCCGGCTTCAACCTGTAATGCCGCGGCCATTATGGACAAGAACTCATCGAAACTGATCTCATAAGCGCCACGGGTATAATAGATAATGCCCAGGCTAACCCGTATTTGCTGTGACAAGAGGTTCACCAGGTCGAGCGGAATACCCACAGCGATAGTTAAAGCCCCACCGCCACCAGCTATGGCGCCGCTGACAGCGGCCATGCGGGCACAGTGTTCTATAAATTTATCCAATCCTAATTTGTCAACACTTTGTTTTACGCTAAATTGATCTACATGGGTAAAAAGCTTTTTAAACCCATCCTGCGACATATCTTCCAGATCAAGCCTGATGCTTGACACCATTCTTTTTATACTGTCCATAATTATAAGGCTCTTTTTTTAGTAACAGCGAACCTGGCGGTTTTGTTGTGCAACGATGGTGTAATACTGTAGTACTATTGTGTTTACGGTTATAAATGAATAGATTAGGTCATCTAAACAAGCTCTATGAAACAGTTTCTGATCATCGTATTTGTGGCCATTGCAGCCTTATCCTGTAACAAGCATCCTCAAAATAACAATATTACTATTGGTAAGAAGGATAGTATTTACTCCAAAATATTGGGTGAGGAGAGGAAACTGTGGATATACCTGCCTGCTGATGCGCAACAATCTAAAAACAAATATCCTGTAGTTTACCTGCTGGATGGCGATAGTCATTTTGCATCTGTAAGCGGTATGGTCCAATACCTGAACGGGGTTGGGGTGTCTCCGGATATGATCGTTGTAGCTATATTAAATACCGACAGGCCGCGCGACCTAACGCCTACACACTCGCTGTTGATGCCTGATGGCTCAAAAAGCAACGACCTGAAAACGACCGGGGGCGGCGAAAAATTTATATCATTTCTCCAGAAAGAGCTGATACCACATGTCCAGTCAACTTACCCCGCAGCGCCGTATAAGATGTTGATCGGGCATTCGTTGGGTGGTTTAACAGCTATGAACATACTGATCAACCATCCTGATCTGTTCAATGCCTATGTAGCAATAGACCCAAGTATGTGGTGGGATAACAAAAAGTTACTGAACCAGGCCGATAAAGTATTTGCTGACCAAAAATTTAACGGCAAAAGTTTATTCCTCGGCATTGCGAATACTATGCCTGCCGGAATGGATACCTTACAGGTGCGTATTGACAGTACCGGCGGTACAAGTCATATCCGCTCGATACTGCAGTTGAAGGATATATTACAAAGGGACAAAGCCAACGGCTTAACCTTTGGCTACAAATATTATAAAGATGATGACCACGGCTCAGTGCCGTTTATTACTGAGTATGACGCGTTTCATTTCCTGTTCGGATATTATAAGTTCCCGAAAGATCTCACAGCAAAAATGTATGGCAAAGATCCGAAGTTTGATGCGGTAAAAGCTATTTCAGATCATTATGCGGATGTATCCAAACATCTGGGCTTTACCATGCTGCCGCCTGAAGATATGGTTAGCAATTATGCACATTATTATTATAAGTCTGCCGATATGCCTGAAAGGGCATATGCGTTACTGCAACTTAACTTGCGTAACTACCCCGATAGTTTCAATACCAACAATGATATGGGGGATTTCTATGCATACAAAAAAGATAATAACAAAGCGCTGAATTATTACAACAAAGCACTCAATATAAAAGATGATGCCTCTGTAAAGCAAAAAATAGATAAGCTAAAGCGAGGCA
>JBQCEA010000455.1:0-6054 GCA_051960695.1 Mucilaginibacter sp.
CCGCCGCAGCTTAATGAATATGCTGTTGACCCTGTAGGCGTAGATACAATGATACCGTCACCCCAATAGGAATTCAGGAACTCGTCGTTCAGGAAGGTATGAGTCGTGATCATCGCTGCATCATCGCGCTTATGGAAGGTAATGTCGTTAAGTGCAAAATTGTCGGGGCCAAATATTTTCTCTTCCGAACTGATCTCCAGCAACTCGCGGCGGTCTATCGTAAACTCTTTATTTACCACAGCATATATTGCAGCCGAAATATCATTTTTGTTTACGCTGGCCAAAAATCCGAGCCTGCCAAAATTGATACCGATAACAGGTATGCTTGTATCGCGTATCAGCGCCACCATATCCAGCAATGTACCATCGCCGCCAAGTGTGACCAACACATCGATGGATTTGATGAACCCGTGATCCTGGAGTTTTTTATAATCTACATTGGAAATTTTGCCCTCGAGATAATCATACAATTGCTGGTGAACATATATTTCTACCTGGTGTTGTGCCAGATTATCAAATACCTGCTGTAAGAAAGGCACCACTGCCGGATCATTAAATGGTCTGCCGTAAACTGCTATTCTCATAGTTGGGGTCGTATAGTTATTGGATCATATAGCAAATACAGCACTGCTCAATAATTGTTCAAATTAATAGCCTTAGAGGTTTTGAACCAGATGCCGTAGCCGGTTACAAATTTAGGTAGTTCATTAATGAATCATAGCGGTCTTTTGAACTATCGTTGTCATCGGTGTGGTTAAAGGTGGCTTTTACAACATACTCATAACGCATAAACGAGGCAATAATAGCTGAAATATCCAATTTATTGATCTTCAGTGTAACCTCGAGACGGGTTGAATCGGGAAAGCTTCGCACGTAAGAGCTTAATATCTGGGCATTGTCAGACTCAACTATTTGCGCCATGTGGGCAAGCGAATTATTCTTATTACTTATTTCGAGCACAATGATACCGCCCGGCTCGGTTGCCGAAGTTAACTGGGCAAAATACTCATTCATCATGTTGATGGAAATGAGGCCGAGGTAATTCTTCTTATTATCAAGTACCGGAACAACTGTTAGCTGTTGTTCATAAAACAAGCGGATCACATCATAAATATGCTGGTCCTCCAGCACGTATGGATTTACGAGTGAAAGTGCTAAAGCACCGATAGGCGTTTCATAATCGGTTACTTCTATCAGGTCGTTATCAGAGATCAAGCCTAAGAACTGGTCTTCATTCACAATCGGCAAATGCTTCACGCTAAATTCGGCCATACGGTCAAGCACTTTCTGAATACTGTCAGAAGTGTGTACCGGTGGTATCGCGTCCGCTATAAGCTCAAATGCTACCATTTTAAACCTTTACTTTATCTCTCTCTAAAAACAACCTCAAAAGCTTGTTAAACTCTTCGGGCTGCTCCATCATCGGCGCATGGCCGCATTGGTCTATCCAGTGCAGCTCCGAATTGGGCAGTAAGTGATTAAATTCTCTCGCTACTTCGGGCGGAGTAATTTTATCGTTCTTACCCCATATTAACGAAACAGGGATATGTATCTTATGCAGGTCTTTCGCCATGTTATGACGAATAGCTGATTTTGCCATCGCCAATATCCTTATTACGCGGTTACGGTCATTAATGGTTTGAAAAACATCGTCAACCAGCTCTTTTGTAGCAGTTTTGGGGTCGTAAAAGGTATATTCAACTTTTTCCTTTACAAAATCGTAGCTCTCACGCCTTGGAAACGATCCGCCAAAAGCATTTTCGTAAAGGCCAGAGCTGCCGGTTAGTACTAATGCTTTTGCTGAATGAGGATGATTTGTGCAGTAGATGAGGCCCACGTGGCCGCCCAGCGAATTGCCCAGCAGTGTAAAATCATTAAGCCCCATATGGAGAACAAACTTATGTACGTACTTTGCCAGAGTCTTTACGCCGGTGGTAAGCAAAGGCAGATCGTATATGGGCAGCATAGGTATAATAATGCGGTAATCCTTTTTAAATTCGTTGATTACCATTTCCCAGTTACTCAGCGCACCCATCAAACCGTGCAACAGCAGCAGCACTTCACCTTCGCCCTCATCGATATAACTAAAACCGCTTTCCTCTTTAAGCACGAAATCCATAAATATTGCAAAAGTTAAGTATACAATTGTTTATACCAGAATCGAATTCAGTATAATTATTAATTTATCCGCTATAAAAATAGCTTATTGAAATTGACTTGCAAGTATTAGCGCGGATTTATTTTACGCCAATAATTGTTTTACAACTTCTGATATTGTCTTCCCGTCTGCCTTGCCAGCAAGCTCTTTATTAGCCGTTCCCATTACCTTGCCCATGTCCTTTACAGACGTGGCCCCAACCCTGCCGATCAGTTCTTTCAGGTAGGTTTCTATCTCATCACGACTCATTTGCTTAGGCAGATAGGCTTCTATTACTTCCATCTCTTCGGCCTCAATGCGGTAAAGGTCTTCCCGGTTTTGCGCTTTATAGATATCTGCTGATTCTTTACGCTGCTTGATGAGCTTTTGCAACACTTTTATTTCTGTTTCATGCGAAATATCTTCGGAAGCGCCTTTTTCAGTTCTTGCCAGCAATAATGCAGATTTAATTGCACGTAATCCGCGTAATCTTGCTTCTTGTTTGGCCAGCATGGCTTGTTTTATATCCTGATCTATCTGGTTGATGAGAGACATCGTTTGTTTAGTGTATTATTGAGTTTATATTTAAGTTACAGAGGAAATTTACAAAGTTTATATCATAGTATTATTGCAGCACAACTAATTTCTTAAAGATTACTTTTTAAAGATAGTTGTACCATTGGCCTGGGCAGTCGGCATTACGATCATTTCATTGATATTAACATGCGCCGGCCTGGATACGGCAAACCAGATAGTTTCAGCCACATCCATAGCCACCAATGGCTCAAAGCCTGCGTAAACTTTATCCGCCCTTGCCTTATCACCTTTAAAACGCACTAACGAGAATTCTGTTTCTACAGCGCCCGGATGAATTGCAGTTACCTTAATGCCGTGTGGTAAAAGATCAAGCCGCATTCCCATGTTCAGGGCATCAACTGCCGTTTTTGTAGCGCAGTATACATTACCACCGGGATAAACGTCTTTACCGGCAATTGACCCCAGGTTAACGATATGGCCAAAACCATTACCGATCATCCAGTTGGATACCACTTTGGTTACATACAGTAACCCTTTAATATTGGTATCAATCATGGTTTCCCAATCTTCGTATTTACCATTCTGTATCGGGTCAAGGCCCTGGCTTAACCCCGCATTGTTCACTAATACATTTACTTTTTTCCACTCTTCAGGCAATTCTTCCAGCTTACCAATCACATCCTCACGGTTGCGTACGTCAAATTCAGACGTAACGACCTTGACATTATATTCCTGATTTAATTGTTTCGCCAGCTTCTCCAGGCGGTCAGCCCGACGCCCAGTAAGTATAAGATCATAGCGCTCCCGGGCGAATACGTGGGCACAGGCTTCGCCAATCCCGGCAGTTGCACCTGTAATTAATGCTATTTTAGACATAGGTATGTAAATTGTAACGAAATTAGGGAATTTTAATTGATATTTTAATATACGAAGGGGAAAGTGAGAATAAGCACGAAGAATGATTTATATCATTCAAAGATCAGGCTGAAAGTGATAGTATGTAAGGATAGTTTACTGATGGGCGATGAATACGGATTATTTTCTGCAACAAGCACATTGCCAAATGAATTGGAAAGTTTGATCTCGGGCGAAAGCTTAAAATATTCAAAGTACAGGTCACAGCCCAAACCCACTTCATAAGAACCATAACCGCTTTTATTTACAACAAGTGCATCGAGCGGATCGGTATTCGGTGTATTTCGTTTGGTACTTACCGCTTGCGAATACTTGATGCCTGCAAGCATATAAGCGCGGAAATCCTGTATACGGTCAGACATTAATTTCAACTCGGCAGGAAAATCGACGACTGCTGTCTGCACAGATTTCTGCACATTTTCAGACGGATCAGTATAAGTATAACTTAACGACCTATCGGCAAAGATTAGCGAGGGTGTGGTGCGGATCTCTAAATGATCAGTTAAGCTGTAACGCGCTAAAAACCCGACGGCAAATCCAGGAGAACCCGGAGAACTGATACTGTTTAGCGGAGCAGTTATATATTTATTTGTTGCCGGGTCGAAGAAAGGCGTACGCCAATCTGGTTTTTTATCTATCTTATAATAATTATTTACGTACTGGAAAGTAAAACCAAAACTATAGTATGCCTGATCAGAGCCCCCACCCCATGCCGGTGCCTGGGCAAAAACCATTTTGCCTAAGAACAGCATCATTATCAAGAGCAGGTACTTGGTTTTGATCATATAAAGTTCCGTCATTACCTAAATGACGTTTTTTATATTGAGTAACGAATTTCGAATATTTGAACGCCGAAGTATTTCATTATTCATTATTTGATATTTAGTATTCGATATTAATATTTCAATTACTTAACGCCCGTGTATATTGAACAGATACCAAACGCCAACGGCCTGCATTTGGTATTTTTAAAGCCAACCTTAGTCATTAATGCGGTAAATCTCCCGCCGGCCGGAAAGGCGGCTACTGATTCGGGCAGATAGCTGTAAGCCCTTACGTCTTTCGAGAAAAGCTTACCGATACCCGGTGTTATATAGTTGAAATAGAAATTATACAACTGCTTTACCGGGAATACCTTTGGCTTCGAAAATTCTAAAACAACGGCTTTGCCCCCAGGTTTTAACACCCTTAAAATGTCTGCCAGTCCTTTTTCAAGATTTTCGAAATTACGCACACCATAAGCAACCGTTACCGCATCAAACTCATCGGCAGTAAACGGCAATCCTTCCGAATCGCCAGGTTTTACCTCAAAACGGTCGTTTAAGTTACGTTTAGCTATTTTTTGTTTGGCTATTTCGAGCATTCCTTCAGATATATCTACGCCGATGATCTTTTCGGGCTTTAATATCTTTAGTGCCTCAAAAGCAAAATCGCCTGTTCCTGTAGCCACATCCAATATCAGTTTGGGCTGATCTTTTTTCAACTCATTGATCGCTTTTTTACGCCAGATGATATCGATACCCAGCGACAGGAAATGGTTCAGGAAATCGTAGGTTTTAGATATATTATTGAACATATCGGCCACCTGTTGTTTTTTGGTGCCCTGTTCGTCGGTATAAGGAATAACAGTTTTGCTCATCGGGGCAAAGATAGTTATTTGGGTTCATGGTTAATGGTTCATAGATCATAGCCGAATATATTACTATGAACTATGATCTATAATCTAAGAACGGGCAAGCGCCAGCAACCCATGCAAATCCAGGTGCCTTGTGAACATGGTCAGATTACCATTCTCATCCAAAGGCCAATCCTCTCGTGGGCGGTCCCAATATAATTCAACGCCATTGCCGTCGGGGTCGTCTAAATAAATTGCTTCTGATACCCCATGATCCGATGCGCCGGTAATGGGATATTTGGCATCGATGAGTCTTTGCAAGGCTACCGCCAGATCTTTTCTTTCAGGATATACTATGGCCGTGTGATATAATCCGGGGGCAGTTGCCGGTGCAGGCGGCTGGCCTTTGCTATGCCAGGTGTTCAGTCCGATATGGTGGTGATACCCTCCTGCCGAAATAAATGCAGCCTGGTTACCGTACATCATCATCAGTTCAAAACCGAGCAGGCTGCAATAAAAATCCAACGACTTTTGCAGGTCGCTTACCTTTAAATGCACATGACCAATGCGGGTATTGGCGGGTATGGTATAATTTTCCATTGTTTAGTTGGAAGGTTGAAATGTTGTAAAGTTGAAATGTTAAGCAAATCTGCTGATTATGATTGATAGTTGTGTCATTACCATGCCCATAAGTATAACCCTTAAAACATTACAACCTTTCAACATTACAACTATCTTTGCGGCATGATCGTCAAATCTGCCGAATTTGTTTGCAGCAACACCCAGATATGGAAACTACCGCCTCCGGTAAAGCCCGAGTATGCCTTTATCGGCAGGTCAAATGTAGGTA
>JBQCEA010000456.1:0-4781 GCA_051960695.1 Mucilaginibacter sp.
AGGCTCATTTTTTAAAAATTCCAGCAACTTTTCTAATCTGCTTACCTGCATTTTAAACTCTATCTTTTTTAACTAACTTTGCGCTTACCTAATTTTACTTAAACGATAATGTGCGCGTTACATTGACAAAATCATTACCAATTAAAAACATACAACTGCATGAAGATACTGGTATGCATCAGTAATGTTCCTGATACAACGACAAAAATAACTTTTACTGATAATAACACGCAATTTAATACTAACGGTGTACAGTATATCCTTAATCCCTATGATGAGATAGCCCTATCGCGTGCGATAGAACTCACCGAAGGCGGCAAGGGAACAGTTACGGTTATTAATATTGGTGAAGTGAATACCGAGGCTACCATCCGTAAGGCATTGGCTATTGGAGCTGATGATGCAGTGCGCGTAAATGCCAAGCCCCATGATGCCTGGTATGTGGCTTACCAGATAGCAGAATATGTAAAACAAAACCCGTTCGATCTGATATTAACCGGGCGCGAATCGATCGATTACAACGGCTCGAAAGTAGCCGGTATGCTTGGCGAACTATTGGATATACCTTCCGTTTCTATTATCAAAAAGCTTGATGTTGAGGGTGATAAAGGCACTGTTGAACGCGAAATTGAAGGTGGTAAAGAAATACTGGTTGTCCCCTTCCCATTTGTGGCAGGCACAGCCGAAGGCGTTGCGGAGCCTAAAATACCTAATATGAGGGGAATAATGTCGGCACGTACAAAACCGCTGAAAGTGGTTGACGCTGTTGATGTAAAAACGTTTTCAGAGATACTGAGTTATGAAGTACCAGCTCCTCGCGGGCAGGTTAAACTGGTTCCTGCCGATGACAGCGGCAAACTGATTGAACTGCTGCACACTGAAGCACGTGTGATATAATTATTTACCTGAATTTTAAAGAAAAGATATTCTATGCCAGTTTTAATATATGCGGAGAATAGTAACGGCAAATTCAAAAAATCAACTTTTGAAGCGGTTTCATACGCCCGTGCTATTGCCGACGCAACTAATACTACACTAACCGCAATTTCTATCGGCGACGTAAATGCTGAAAATTTATCTTCACTGGGTAAATACGGTGCCGACAAGATTCTGAATGTATCCAATGATAAACTTAAGACCTTTGTTAACCAGGCTTATGCTTCGGTGATCGCAAATGCTGCCAATAAAGAAGGTGCAAATATTGTAGTATTATCTAACTCTTTCTCCGGACGCGGGCTTGCACCACGCATTGGTGCTAAACTACAGGCTGGTGTTGCAGATGGTGCCGTTGCACTGCCTGAAATATCGGGTGATAAATTCACCGTCAAAAAAACTGCATTCTCTGGCAAAGCTTTTGCAGTGGTGCAATTAACATCAGCTAACAAAGTGATCGCTTTGGTACCCAACTCATATAAGGTAGTTGAAAAGCAGGCTGCAGGAAAAGTAGAGGACTTTAGCGTTGAAACCAAGGAATCGGATTTTAAAGCTATGGTAAAGGAGATCGTTCAATCTACTGATAAAGTTTCATTGCCTGATGCAGAGATCGTGGTTTCAGGAGGACGTGGTTTAAAAGGGCCGGAGAACTGGGGCATGATTGAAGAATTAGCTAACCTGCTGGGTGCAGCAACAGCCTGTTCTAAACCGGTTTCGGATTCAGGCTGGAGGCCTCATAGTGAGCACGTCGGGCAGACGGGCATAGCTGTCAGCCCAAATTTGTATATTGCAATAGGAATTTCAGGAGCTATCCAGCATTTGGCCGGTGTAAGTTCTTCGAAATTTATCGTTGTCATCAACAAAGATCCCGAAGCACCGTTCTTTAAAGTAGCGGACTACGGCATTGTAGGCGATGCATTTGAAGTGGTGCCAAAATTAATAGCAGCAGTTAAAGAATATAAAGCTTCGGCATAAAGGTTTGCAGCGATGGGCAACAACATGAAAAAAATCAAACTGGATATAGTTGGGCTTTCCTACAGTCAAACCCAATCCGGAGCTTATGCGCTTGTTTTAGGCGAAGTAAATGGCCGCCGCAGGCTGCCGATCATCATCGGAAGCTTTGAGGCACAGGCTATTGCTATTGAAATTGAAAAAATGACCCCAAGCAGGCCGCTTACACATGACCTGTTCAAGAATTTTGCACAAGCTTTTAGCATCATTATACAGGAGATCATTATCTATAACCTGGTCGACGGTATATTTTATGCCAAGCTGATCTGTTCAGACGGTAAAAAGACCATTGAGATCGATGCCCGTACTTCTGATGCCATTGCCATGGCCGTGCGGTTTGATTGTTCTATTTATACTTACGAATTCATCCTTTCAACAGCGGGTATTGTAATAGAAGGCAACGACTTTGTTTACCTCGAAAATATGGGCGAAGCACAAGAGGAAAAAACTGTGTCTGCATCATCAGCAACAGGCTATGCCTCATTAAGCACCGATGAATTAAAGACAAAATTACAGGAAGCTCTTACTGAAGAAGCTTATGAAAAAGCCGCTAAAATAAGGGATGAACTGAACCGCAGAAAAGCGTCGTGAGTTTAAAGACTTGAGATTAAGATCAGAGAATAGGCACATTATCTTTGATTGATACCGAACTCTATTTACTAACCTCTAATCTCTATTCACTAATCTCTGTCCCAAATTCCAAATCCTTTTCCTATTTTAACACCCATTAACTTTTAAAACACGGGTACTGAATGAATATCAAGCTTCGCTTAATACTAATGAACTTTTTGCAATATTTTGTATGGGGTTCATGGCTTTTAACTATCGGGGCTTATTGGTTTCAGAATAAACATTGGTCGGGCGCACAATTTGGCGCTATATTCTCAACTATGGGAATCTCGGCCATTTTTATGCCTGCTATTACAGGTATTATGGTCGACAGGTTTATCAATGCCGAAAAACTGTATGGCATTATGCACATTCTCGGCGCCCTGGCCTTGCTTACCTTACCACAAATAACCAATCCATCGGCGTTCTTCTGGGTAATGCTATTGAATATGGTGTTCTATATGCCAACTATATCGCTGTCGATAACCGTGGCTTACTCCGCTTTAAAAAGAAACAATATTGATGTGGTTAAAGAATATCCTCCGATTCGCACATGGGGAACCGTTGGCTTTATAGTGGCCTTATGGGTAGTGAGCCTTACGCACAGCGAAACATCATCTAATCAATTCTATATTGCATCGGCGGTAGCAATGGCACTTGGGCTTTATTCTTTTACACTTCCCAAGTGTCCGCCATTATTTCATCGCACAGGTAAGAAGTCCATTGTTGACGCATTAGGTTTAAATGCTTTTGCTTTATTCAAGACTTCCAAATTCGCTATCTTTTTCGCTTTCTCAATGTTATTAGGCGCAGCATTACAATTAACGAATGCTTATGGCGATACTTTTTTGCAGGATTTTAAAAATATACCACAATACGCGGACCTGGCTACTGTAAAACATCCAGCTATCATCATGTCTATTTCCCAGGTGTCAGAAACGCTTTTCATATTAGCAATTCCGTTTTTTTTACGGAAATTCGGCATTAAGAATGTAATGCTGATGAGCATGTTTGCCTGGGTATTACGGTTTGGCCTTTTTGCTTTTGGCGATCCGGCAGGCGGCTTATGGATGATCATCTTATCCTGCATCGTCTATGGCATGGCATTCGATTTCTTTAATATTTCAGGCTCACTATTCGTAGAAACGCAAACCACGCCGGAGATCAGGGGCAGTGCACAGGGTGTATTTATGATGATGGTGAATGGTTTCGGGGCTGTGTTTGGCAGCCTGACAAGCGGAATACTGATCGACAAATATTTTACACTCGCCGATCACTCAAAAAACTGGCATGGCATATGGCTTTGTTTCGCAGGGTATGCGCTGGTAATAGCCTGTATATTTCCTTTTGTATTTAAATACAAGCATAATGCTGCATTAGAACATGCTATAAAGCATGCTTGATATAGAAACTCCTGAACTTAAACAGATATGGAAAAACATTACCGCAAAGAAAATGACTGTTTGAATTGCGGAACAACCCTCGAAGGAAAATTTTGCCATAATTGCGGCCAGGAAAACCTGGAACTAAAAGAAAGCTTTGGCCATATGATGACCCATGCCATAAGCGATTATTTCCATTTCGATCATAAATTTTTTCACACCTTAAAGCCACTTCTATTTAAGCCAGGATATTTGACCAATGAATACATGTCCGGCAGGCGGGCCAGTTATCTGCACCCTGTTAAAATGTACATCTTTATCAGCATTGTTTATTTCCTGTTGCTATTTCAGAACAGTCAGCCTGTAACCGTACCGGCTGATAGGCAAGTTGCTAACAAAGGCGTACAGGATACGATAAGTGCCGCAATGAAGAAAAAGATCGAGAATGATCACAGCCTGACCGCAGCACAGAAAAAAGCCATTCTAAATAATACTAAAGTTGTAACCGATTATGGCTTTTTAAAGGTTACAGAAGATAACAAAGGGGAAAAGGCCAAACGATGGGGATGGTTCAGACCAACGACTGAAGACACCTCGTACACTGAATATATCGCGAACCAGAACAAATTACCGGAAAACGAAAGGAGCAATTTTTTAACCCGGCAATGGAATAAAAAGGTTTTCCGATACTATGACGAGTATGGCTCCAGATCTAAAGAAGTATTTACCGATGAACTGAAACATAATGCCCCGAAAATGATGTTCCTGCTGCTGCCTATAGTAGCACTGATATTAAAAGTAACCTTCTGGCGAAATAAAAAATTTTATGTGGAGCATTTGATCTAT
>JBQCEA010000457.1:0-4961 GCA_051960695.1 Mucilaginibacter sp.
AACAAAGAGCCGCATAACTATACATGGTGGAGCTTCCGTGCAAATTCCCGCGTTAAGAACCTGGGCTGGCGTATCGATTACATTATGGTTACTCATCCGCTCGAGCGGCATATCAAACGGGTTGCTATATTGCCTGAAGCCAAGCATTCGGACCATTGCCCGGTGTTGCTGGAGCTTAGGGATATAAAGATATAGTCGGGTGAGACCTTAGACCTCTTTCATAGCGTATAAGATTCCTCTCTACGTTCGGAATGACAACGGTTTATTAGTTTTATTTTGTAACAATCCTTTCATTTTTCCGTCTAAGCAATAGTCAAACCTATTGCTTATGAAATGGAATATCTTTAAACGCAAACCAAAAGCGGAGAAGAAAAAAAAATCCAAAACCCGCGAATGGGTTGATGCCATTGTGTTTGCAGTTGTGGCTGCAACGCTGATCCGTGGTTTATTGTTTTCAGCTTATGCTATACCCTCGGGCTCAATGGAAGGTACTGAACTGATAGGTGATTATCTTTTTGTAAGCAAGATCAGTTATGGGCCCAGGATAGCGAACACGCCATTGTCTATTCCATTTACCGAGCCGACGGTTTATGGTATGAAAACTTATACGGATATCATCAAATTACCGTACTGGCGGCTGCCCGGATTTACGGAAGTAAAAAAAGGTGATGTGGTAGTTTTTAATAAACCAGAAGAAGACGATCCATTATACAAAGATCGTCCGGTTGATGAGCGCACAACGCTGATAAAACGGTGCCAGGCAACGCCAGGTGACACACTGCGCATTGTGAATGCGCAGGTGTATATCAACGGTAAGGCAGCTCCAAATGCACCTAAGCAGCAAACCTCATATTTGGTAAAGACTAACGGTACAGATATCAATCCGCAGATATTAAACGACTTTAATATTGAAATATTAAATCAGCAAGGGCCGAATCTTTACGAGATGATCATACCTAAAGATCACTTAGCTGAGTTCAAAGGTTATACGAATATTTTGAGTGTGACACCTGTTATCCAGCAAGCCAGTCAATATGATCCGCAGGTATTTCCGCATAACGCAAAGTTCAAATGGAACGAGGATAATTTCGGTCCGCTGGTAATGCCGAAACGTGGCTGGACGGTTGCTTTAAATGATTCCACCATGATACTTTATCGCCACGCGATAGAAAGTTATGAAAACAATAAGGTAGATGTAAAAGGGAAAGATATCTATATCAATGGCAAAAAAACCGATAAGTATACTTTTAAAATGAATTACTATTGGATGATGGGCGATAACCGTCATAACTCGTTAGATGCAAGATTTTGGGGCTACGTGCCGGAAGACCGCATCATTGGTAAAGCGATCATCACCGTGATGAGTATTGATTCTACCCAAGGCTTCTTTAGTAAAATACGCTGGAGCAGGATGTTTAAGCCTATAAATTAGTCCCTTAATCCTCGATAAGAAGTAGTTAGCTGTAAACAAAAAATCCCGTTTTACGATGGGATTTTTTGTTCTGCCTAATTATATTCCCCCTTCGGAGGGTTTAAGGGGTTAAGATTTTACGCGTTCAACATAAGCGCCGGTTGCGGTATCAACACGTACTTTATCGCCGATATTAATAAACAGTGGCACCTTAATTTCAGCACCGGTTTCAACAGTAGCATTCTTTTGTGCGTTAGTTGATGTATTGCCGGCTACAGCGGGCTCGGTGTAGGTAATTTCCAATTCAGCCGATGCAGGGGCTTTGGCTGTGATAGGCTCGCCGCTTTCAAAAGCCACGATAACGTTTACGCCTTCCTTCAGAAATTTTACAGAGTTGCCGAACAAGAACTTAGGCACGTTAAATTGCTCATAAGAGGTATTATCCATTACTACCAGGTCGTTACCGTCTTCGTACAAGTATTGGTAATCATTGGTTTCTACGCGGGCGATGTCAACTTCCTCATCGGTACGAAAACGATATTCCACCAGTTTGCCGGTTTTTACGTTACGCATACGGGCCTGGTAAAATGCACGCAGGTTGCCTGGCGTACGGTGTATAAATTCTTCCACCTGCACTAATTCGCCGTTGAAGCGAAGGATGCTGCCGTTCTTGATATCAGATGCTTTAGCCATAAATTTTCAATTGAGGCGCAAACTTAGCCACTTACGCGCAAAGAAACAAGTGCGCAATTACGGGATTTGCATGATTTTCAGTTAGTCAGCAAGTCCGCATAAGTCCGGAAGCCGGTAAGAATCCCTTAATTGTTCTTACGGACTTGCGGTCTTTCCGACTTTCGGACTACCTTTGCGCCATGGTTGACGTGATACTAAAAAAAGGCAAAGAGAAAGCCGTTATGCAGCGGCACCCCTGGTTATTTTCCGGAGCTGTTGAACGCGTAAAAGGCAAACCTGCCGATGGTGACCTGGTAAGATTACTGAACGACAAAGGCCAATTTATGGCTTATGGGTTTTATAACGGCCAATCGCGGGTAGCATTGCGTTTGCTGGAATGGGATGAGCATGTTGAAGTTAACGAGGAATGGCTCAGAAAGAAAGTCGCCGTAGCAGTAGCGGGGCGTAAGAATATTTTTAATGAATCAACCAATACCTGCCGTTTGGTTTTTAGTGAAGCAGATTACCTACCGGGACTCATAGTAGACAAATATGCTGATTACCTGGCTGTGCAAGTGCTCACCTCCGGCATTGAACGGATGCTGCCGGTAATTATAGATGAACTGCTAAAATTGCTAAAGCCGGAAGGTATTTTTGATAAAAGCGACGCTGGCTCACGTGCGCATGAAGGCCTGGACACCATTAATGAGGTGCTTGCTGGTAAGCATCCTCCTGAGTTGGTTAAGGTTATAGAAAACGGGATCACCTATGGGATTAATATCGCCGAAGGGCAGAAGTCTGGCTTTTATTGCGACCAGCGCGATAACCGGATGATAGTTGCCAACCATGCAAAGGGTAAAAAGATGCTGGACTGTTTCAGCTATACCGGCGGCTTCTCCCTAAATGCATTAAAGAATGGTGCAAAGTCGGTGACCAGTGTCGACAGTTCGGCATTAGCTATTGAAACTTTGAAAAAGAATATCGATCTGAATCAACTGGATGCTTTAAAGTATACGGCAATACAGTCGGACGTTAATAAACAACTTCGCGTGCTTAGGGAGCAGGGAGAAAAATTTGATATCGTAGTGCTTGATCCGCCAAAATATGCACCATCGCGTTCGGCATTGGATAAAGCATCACGCGCTTATAAGGACCTTAACCGGTTGGGTATGTTACTGCTGGAAAGCGGTGGCTTACTGGCCACTTTCTCCTGTTCGGGCGCGATGGATATAGATACCTTTAAACAGGTATTGGCATGGGCCGCATTGGATGCAGGTAAAGAAGTGCAGTTTATTTACCAATTCTGCCAGCCTGAAGATCATCCTGTACGTGCTTCGTTTCCGGAAGGGGAGTATTTGAAAGGGTTATTGTGCCGTGTGTATTAATTGGTTGATTAAGTTGATTGAGTTAAGTGGTTGATTAGGTTAAATTTGCAACCTAATCTAACTTAATCAACCATTCAACCTAATCAACTCAGACTACTCAAACTTCACCCCGCCAAAGCTTGTGCTGATATTGATCACCTTATCAGAACTGCCCCTGCCAATATGGCCTTTATAGTTTTTGGTAGGTTTCCAGCCTTTGCTGTCGTCTGATGGCGTTTTTTCGGTTATTTCAATAGGAACATCGCCATAGTTAAAATCCCCATAGCGCACGGTAATGTCAAAGTTGGCGTTGGTGGCGTTCTCAACACCTATCTTCAAACCTGAATATCGCCCATTGTACGAAAAGCTGCTAAAATTCCGGTCGAGGCTTTCGATCCTGATATCACCTGCATAGCTGGCATCAATATTTGCTGTATTTTTCAGTTTGCCAATGTGTGCAGAGCTATACCGCAATTCGCCGTTCAATTTATCCGCAGATCCCAGGTCAAGACTGCCATAGCTTACGCTTACATCGCTTGAAGAAAGTCCTTGTATACGCGCACTGCCGTATCTTACATGTATTGCGTTGTCCTGGTGCATAAGCGAGCCACCCTCAAAGCTGCCATAAGCACAATCAATTCTTACTTTGCCGTCGAAATCAGGCACTTGCGTAGCGCCATAACGGTTATCGATCTCAAGATTATTTCGTGATGGCATGTAAACCATATAATTCACTTCTGCCTTATGATGGTCATTCTGGGTATTGAACAGGTCCCATATGGAATGATTGCTTCCTTCACCAAAATTGGTTCTGAAAGATATTTGATCACCGCTTTTATTGTCAGATATATTAATAGCATCTATCATTTTCTGGGCAGTAGCATCATTATCTGCATAGCTTTTTATCTGTACTTCTACTCTTACCTCATTTTTGTTCCATGTATTGATCACCACTTTGCCGAACTTATTGTCAATGCTCAGACGGTCATTGGCGTCCATAGGGTATGATTTGCTGTAGTTTTTTACCTTCTCATTAACATTCTGAACATTTACATTGTCGTTATTCAGATCGATAACAATATTCTCGTTGAGATTTTTCAGGTCTTCTTTCAGGCCTTTATCTAAATAGATATTTAAGCTTTTATTCAGATCCTTTAAACTCAGGTTAAGGCTCTTGTTCAGGTCGTTCATAGCCATGCTCAGGTGCTGCATGCCCAGGTTAAGACTGGTCTTAACTGTATTATTCACCTCAACAGAAGTTGAGTCCTGCGCCAGCGCAGGCTGGACAGTTGCCGAAAGAATTACTAATAATAACAGGGTCGGTTTATATATTTTGAGTGCCATTTTCTTGCTCTTTCTTCATTTGATTATAGTGTTCAATTATATTAAGCTGCTGGTTAAGCACTTCTATCTGTACCTGCAGGTTGCGGATCATAGCGCGTAAAACAGCCTCCTGGTTTGGCGTGGTCTTCAGATCACGGTTCAATTTCTTGTAGGTCGAATCCATCTTTGCT
>JBQCEA010000458.1:0-2693 GCA_051960695.1 Mucilaginibacter sp.
TTTGTCATGCTGAACATGTGAAGCATCCGGCAAGGCCGACGTTGATACTTCGAGAACCTCAGTATGACGCCCAGGCTTTGAATGGACAAATCAATATTTTGTCATTCTGTCGATAGGCTCTTTCGGAGAGCGCAGTGAAGAATCTATTACCATTTATCAAATGAATTCTTTGTTTTGCTCAGAGTGACAAAAAGCTACATTTGCTGCATGGAAACAATTACCTGGTCCGATTTTGAAAAGGTAGAACTTAGGATTGGAACAATACTGGAAGTCTCCGATTTTCCCGAGGCACGCAAACCCGCCTATAAAGTAAAGGTCGACTTTGGCCCTTTCGGTATAAAGCAATCCAGCGCACAGATCACTAAGCACTATACCAAAGATGAGCTGCCGGGCCGGCAGATAGTGGGCGTGATCAATTTTCCTAAAAAACAGATCGCAACATTCATGTCCGAATTCCTAGTTACAGGTTTTGCTGACGACAATGGCGATATAGTACTAACAACAGTTGACAAACAGGTGCCCAATGGCAGCAAATTAATATAAGCCTCTTCCAAACCCCTCTCCGGTAGAGACGGGGCTTTAAGATAGAAAAGCTTTTGATGAGATAAAATGAGATACTATACATTCGGCGACGAAGAACAACAAATATCGCCCGACGATTTTTTCATGAGTGAAGCTTTAAAAGAAGCTAAAATGGCTTTGTCCGAAGATGAGATCCCTATTGGCGCCATAGTTGTTTGTAAAGGGAAGATCATCGGCCGCGGGCATAATCTTACTGAACGGCTAAGTGATGTATCGGCACATGCCGAGATGCAGGCACTTACTGCTGCTGCAAATTTTTTAGGTGGGAAATACCTGAAAGACTGCACGCTATATGTCACCCTTGAGCCATGCATCATGTGTGCGGGGGCGACCTATTGGTTCCAGCTGAGCAGGATCGTTTTCGGCGCTTACGACACTAAGCTGGGCTTCGGTCGTATCAATCAAAAGATCACACACCCTAAAACGATGATCACCGGCGGTATACGTGAAAATGAATGCGCCGAACTGGTACGTGAGTTTTTTAAGAAAAAGAGATAAAGCATAACACAAGATTTCACTTTATATTTAGGTCATAATATACTTTTGTAATGAAAGAATATCCTTTTGAATATACTAAACAAGGAACTGCTTATTTGTTGTTTTTACTATCGTTTGGACTAATAGGATTGGGGGCAATTATTCTAAGCAATCTTTTCAAAAAATTCCTAGTAGTAGACATCATTGCATCTATTGTTTTGGGCTTTGTATTTTTTCTATTCAATAAATATCGCATAAAGAAAACTGGAAAGGCGGAATTGTCAGAAAATGTGGTCATCCTGCAGCTTTCAGAGGTTACGCACATAGCCTTTAGTGAACTAAAGTACTATTATATTTATGATGGTAAAAATGGAATAGTGTTTACTTTGGGGTTTTTAAATGGTTCCAAAGTGAAAATAGGAGCAAACAACAATTTTTGTGATAATGAACCTCTTAAGATTTTTTTGACTGACTTACAGGCAGCAATAGATAAATATAATATTCAAAATCAGGCGAACGTTATTCATTTACAATCTATTCTTGCAAGAAAAAATTCGGTTTATGTATTAATCTTTATTACGATTTTGATAATCCTCGGCTTTGTGTTTACAAAGATGCCGGTAATGAGCATTTCAATAGGTTTTACCTTGCCTATAATGATCAACTGGATTCAATATTTTCAATTAAAGCGAAATAATAAAATAGTCAACTTTTAATCTATTGATGATCGGATAACACTGATTAACTTTTGCTAACTGCTTCGAATTCAGCCCTGCACCCGACTGGCCATGAACCATGATCTATGAACCATATCCCATCAAAAAAACTGACAATTAATAGAACAAATGTCCCCCCTATCACTTTATATTTGTACCTCAACGATTTTTAACCTTTTAAAATAGTTCACTATGGCATTTACACTACCGGCATTGGCTTACGCAACTGATGCTTTGGAACCTCACATCGACAAAATGACGATGGAGATTCACCACGGAAAACACCACCAGGCTTATGTTACCAACCTGAATAAAGCTCTCGAAGGAAAGCCTGAAGCAGACAGCAGCATTGAAGATATCATTAAAAACGTTTCTAAATTTCCGATGGCGGTTCGCAATAATGGCGGCGGTCACTACAACCACACCTTATTCTGGACCTGGCTTTCGCCAAGCGGCGGCGGCGAACCTAAAGGCGCATTAGCTGATGCGATCAACAGTACTTTTGGTTCATTTGCTGATTTCAAAACTAAATTGTCTGAAGCCGGTGCAACCCGTTTTGGTTCTGGCTGGGCATGGCTTATCGTTACGCCTGACAAAAAGCTGGCTGTGACCTCAACCCCTAACCAGGACAGTCCGTTAATGGATGTTGCCGAAGTAAAAGGTACGCCTATTTTCGGTGTTGACGTTTGGGAGCATGCTTACTACCTGAAATATCAGAACCGCCGTCCGGAATACCTGGCAGCTATCTGGAATGTGGTTAACTGGAACCATGTTGCTGATCTTTACGCTAAGGCTACTTCCTGATCGTTAAAATATTTAGATCATCAGACGGCAGAATTGTAAAATCATTCTGCCGTTTTTTGTTGTTATCATTCTTACTATGAAAGCTATTGTATTAGAAGCCGCAGATAAGCCACT
>JBQCEA010000459.1:0-3739 GCA_051960695.1 Mucilaginibacter sp.
GATTTTGAAGACAACAAGCTAAAAAAACATGAAAATATTATCCGGGAAACTGCACAGTCAGTTGTGGCGAGGTTTCCAGGAAGCAACTTTAACCTGGTAACCAAACCGCAATACCACAACATGAAAAGGGTACTGGATGAACACCCCCAGGTGGTTGAATATGGTATGGAAGCCATCAAACGTGCCGGGCTAAATGCACGTTTGTGCAGCATACGCGGCGGTACGGATGGCTCACGATTATCGTTTATGGGATTACCCTGTCCTAACATTTTCGCCGGGGAGCATGCTTTCCATAGCAAACAGGAATGGGTATCTATACAGGATATGCAAAAAGCGGTGGAGACCATTTTACATCTCTGTATGGTTTGGGAAGAAAAGGCTTAAAATAGACGCAATTCTCAAGCCTTTGCCCACATGTTTCGAGAGCCTCAACATGACAGCTCCCTCCTTCTGCTGTGCGGGTGGTGTTATGTTGAGGTACTCGAAGGATGAGCGAGTGGCAAATAAAATCAGGTGTGTCTTTTCGATAATTCCCGCAACAGTTCCCAATTATTATTTATGATGGCTTCTTTTTTCTTTCGGTTCCAGCCTTTGATTTGTTCTTCGAATGCTATTGCCTGATTGGCCTCTTCGAATGGCTCATAAAAAACTAATTTAATGGGTCTTTTTTTACTAGTATAAGATCCTGGTTCCATGCCATTTTCGTGTTCATACAAGCGTCTGTCTATATCATTAGTAACCCCGGTGTAATATGAATTATCGTTACAGCGTAGTATATAAACAAAGTATCGGCTCATCTGTCGTTAAAAGTGCCTGCGCTCATGCTTCGAGAACCTCAGCATGACACCCTTCTTTTTCAAGTTATATAGCAGAGGTTCCATATCTTTATTATTTCTCCGCCAGTAAATTATCTGTAAGCTTCTCGAATTCCGCTTTAAACTCTGTATAGTATTTGCCGGTACCCGGTCCGCTGAAGCCGGTATGTATCCTGCTTACATTACCTTTTTTATCAATGATGATCGTTGTAGGGAAACCCATATAATTAGCGAGCATAGGCAGACTTTTGATCGGTTCGCCGCTTGCAGGTGTATACCCGGTAATCAATAATGGATAAGGTACATTAAAACGGGTTATTAATTGTTTTAATGTGGCTTTTGATTTGTTGAAATCTTTGGTGCGCTCGTAAGCTAAACCTACTATCTCCACGCCTTTTGAGTGGTATTTCTTGTAGTAATCCTTAACCCGGTAAGCAGTTTCGTCCATACAGTTAGGGCACCATGAACCCATCATCTGCACAATAAGTACCTTATTCTTAAACCTTGGGTCACTTAGAGAAACCTTCTTTCCATTAATGTCCGGAAAGCTGAATGATATTTTATGATAACCCGGTTTCAGTGAAGTTAGTGAATAAGCATCCGGGAGCTTGGCTTTAGCATTTCTGTATGCAGACCATTTATCAATAGCCGAATAGCCCTCATAGTTCTCGCCATTTACCAGGGTTTTGGCATCCTTAATATCAGCGGTAAATAAATAGGCGTGGCCGCCGTCAAAGCACGACATATATATTTTGTTTCCGGCTACTGTTCCTTCAAGATAGCGGTCATCACCAGTGGTAGTTAAAAAAGTACCTGTAACAGTCGAGCCTGTCTGCTTAAACTCACCTACGGTAGTATCTTTCTTTTCACCATCGCCAAAAATAGCTGTCCACCTGCCGCTTACATTATATTTCGGTTGTGGCGCCTTTTCAAAAAACCGCCATGCTTTTCCTGGTTCGGCATGAAAATCCATAGCGACATCCTTATCACCATAATGCTTTATCCATTGTCCTTTTAGATTGGCGTTTTCATATTTAAGCCTGAACTCGGAATTAAAAAGCGGCATGTGGATGAAAACCGAGTCGTCTTTTTGCTTAATATCAGTCACCTTAAAACGTTCGGTGCTATTATGCACAAACAGTTGCTGCTTACCGGCAACATCCTTTACATCGAAATTGAAAGGCAGTAAATTGCCTGATCGGGTTTTCAATTCGCCGCGCCAAATACCTGTTTTCAGGTGACTTTGCGCATTACACAAGTTTACGAGCGATAAAAGGCAGGCGGCAGACAAGAAGTATTTAAAACGCATTAGTTAGTCTATTAAATTGATATACTTTCAAAGTAACCGAAAAACCTGCGGATTATTTTAGTATCTCACGTGAAATTACAATACGTTGAATTTCGGAGGTGCCTTCATATATCTGGGTTATCTTGGCATCACGCATCAGGCGCTCAACATGGTATTCCTTTACAAAGCCATATCCGCCATGTATCTGCACTGCCTCAACTGTAGTTCTCATTGCAACTTCTGAAGCATATACTTTGGCCATAGATGATGCCTGTGCATAAGGCAGGCCATGATCCTTTAACCAAGCCGCCTTTAAACAAAGCAATCGTGCAGCCTCTATCTGGGTAGCCATATCGGCCAGTTTAAATTGTATTGCCTGAAAATCGGAGATCGTTTTTCCAAATGCTTTACGCTGCTTGGAATATTCAAGTGCAAGTTCATAAGCTCCCGAAGCGATACCCAAAGCCTGAGAAGCGATACCTATACGGCCGCCTTCAAGTGTTTTCATTGCAAACTTAAACCCGAACCCATCCTCACCTATCCTATTTTCTTTTGGCACCTTTACATCAGTGAACATCAGCGAATGGGTGTCAGAGCCGCGTATACCCAGCTTATTTTCCTTTGGACCAACAGCAAAGCCTTCCATTCCTTTCTCCACTATCAGCACATTTATACCATGATGTTTCTTTTCAGGATCAGTTTGAGCAATAACCAGGTAAGTTGAGGCTGTTCCGCCATTAGTGATCCAGTTCTTGGTGCCATTAAGAAGATAATGATCGCCCATATCAACTGCCGTGGTATGCTGCGAGGTAGCATCCGACCCCGCTTCGGGCTCAGATAAACAGAAAGCCCCTATCTTTTCACCTTTAGCCAGCGGCATCAAATATTTTTGCTTTTGCTCTTCTGTGCCATATTTCTCCAGGCCGTAACATACCAAGGAATTGTTAACCGAAACCACCACGGAAGCAGACGCATCGATCTTAGAAAGTTCCTCCATTGCCAATACGTATGATATAGCATCCAATCCGCTGCCGCCATATTCCGGCGACACCATCATGCCCAAAAAACCCAGCTCGCCAAGCTTCTTTATTTGTTCGGCTGGAAATTTCTGGTGCTCGTCGCGCTCTATCACACCCGGTTTAAGCTCGGTTTGGGCAAAATCGCGCGCAGCCTGCCGTATCATTAGCTGTTCTTCGGAAAATTCAAAATGCATGTGGTTTCTGACTTGGTTCTGGTCAAATTTAATACTATGCATGCATAGTAAAAAATATGGCATAAAAAAAGAGAACTTTTTGTGAAGTTCTCTTTTCCCCTAATTAATTTAAACTATTGATTAAACCCAAAACAAAGAACAAAAATCACTCAGCTTGGGTGCCTGAGAATTCAATTTAAAATGTTTTTCATTGGTAGATGAAAAATTTATGTTTTTCTACAGATTGATTGCAGGGCCACAATAAGTAATATACAAATGTAGAGCCATAAAATACTCAGGACAATGACTTATTCGTCAGAATTTATATTTTTACGTAACAAATCTTTCACAACGTAAAGATTAGTTTAAAAAAATATTTTTTTAGATTGCATAAATAATAAACCTTAATTAAAATAATTAAATATGTTATTAACTGATTTTGAG
>JBQCEA010000460.1:0-2087 GCA_051960695.1 Mucilaginibacter sp.
AATTATCGTACGGTCAATATATGTATTATGGATAACGGTGCGGTTAACATTGACCACAGCGGTATTGTACCTGAACCGATTACCTGACCATTGGCCACCGCAGAAGCCCCTGCCATAATAGCCGCCACCATAGTTAATGCCACCGTAAAAGCCTACGCTTGGGCCCCAGTAACCAGAGTGGAATACATATACATCATTATCATAGCCCCAGTAGCCAGGGGTCCAATATAAACCCGGATCAGGTGGAGCTACCCATACACCAGGTACCCAATAATAATCATCTACATCCGGATCATATGCCCAGTAACCAGGCTCCCATATGTAGCCATCAACCGGGCAGGGAGGTTGCTCATAAACCGGGATTACCGGCGGGGCGAAATCCGCCTGGATGCTTATGCCCACACTTACCTGGGCATAAGTCCTAGTGAAGGTCAGCGCCGTGACCGCCACTACAAAAACTGCTATTTTTTTAACTATACTTTTCATGTCGGTAGATTTTCAGGTAAGAACAAACAAACAGCTAAACGGTTTTGAGAATAGTGTTAGAAAGGCGTTAGAATAATTGTGGTAAACCGTTACTCATCAATATGATAGGCTTTTTTAAGGTCAGCTATCAGCAATTTGCTCTTTTTTAATAGTGTATCAACAGACGATACTTTTCGCTCAAAGAACCTTGAGCGGACAAGCTCTATATATTGGTTAAACACTGACTTGTCATAAGTAAGCAAAGGCGGATTACTGTTGATAAAAGCGTTGATCTTTTTCCAATCGTGTGTTTTAGGATCATGGGTATGAGAAAGGTCATTAGCCTGCCTGTTATATTGAAATTCAAATATCTGGGCCCTGAGTTTTCTTACTTCTGAAAAAATGATCCGGTCGTTTTCTTCCATCGTCTTCATTCGCCGGCAAAGCTGATCATAACCCGCCACTTCACGGGCAACCGATTTATCAAAATATCGTAGCGAGCCTGAGCTCTTCATCTGCTGAAAAGTAGCGTCATTTGATGTGAAATAAGTATAGGCGCCCCCGTATAAACCATACCAATATAATTTGCCGGAAGGAATGTTTTTGATATCTGATGTTGACATTAGCTGCATCAGGGTATCAACATCTTGCAATGAGGTAGTATAATAGGTTTGATAATCTTTCAGAAGTACCGTATCGGCCGAAAGATCTTGTACCATAGTTGTGGCATACTCTTTGGCCCTGCTGTGCTCTGTAATGCTTTCCCGCACGTTTTCGGCAATAAAACCCATCAGCACTGCCAGGAATATCATTAAGCCTTCCAGCAAGTATTCCTTAAAACCTTTCTTTTCAATTTCAGGGTGATGATGTACTTCCATAATTGTGTTTCGGCTTAAACTGGTATTAAAGATAAAAATCCCACCCGGAATTACGAATGGGATTTTTGATCACATATAAATAAAGTATGATGATTAGTTTCTTCTGTTAAATAAAAACGAAGCATAATAAAGCAGGGTAGCCAGTGAGCCTAAGGCGGCTACAACATAAGTCATGGCGGCCCACCACAATGCATCTTTAGCTTCTTCATGCTCCTGGCTCGTTTGCATCACATTGTAATTATTATTTAGCCAGGCCAAAGCACGTCGGCTGGCATCAAACTCAACAGGCAGCGTAATAAAGCTGAATAAAGTAACCAAAGCCAATGCAGCAACGCCTATTGCCAATACAAACGGGTTATGAATAAAAAACAACAGCATCACGCCAAGGAATAACGTCCATTGAACAAGGGTTGAAGCTACATTGATGACGGGTACTAATGATGAACGCAGGGTTAACCAGGCGTACGCCTTAGCATGCTGTACTGCATGCCCGCACTCGTGTGCAGCTACCGCGGCTGCGGCAACACTGCGGCTATAAAATACATCCGGACTTAAGTTTACTGTTTTATTTTCCGGGTTATAATGATCGGTCAGTTGACCTTCGACTGAAATAACCTGTACATCATAAATATTGTTATCCTTTAGCATTCTTTCAGCTACTTCCTGGCCTGACATGCCCGATGTCAGGGCTTCCTGTGCATAACGGTTGAATTTACTTTTAAATCGCCATTGCACAATAAAACT
>JBQCEA010000461.1:0-5734 GCA_051960695.1 Mucilaginibacter sp.
TTATTTCCTCAATGAGCTGATGCCTAATTGCAGATCTCCGTTAAACTCACCTATTTCCGTATTCTGCAACAGGTCATGTATTTTGCTCCTGATAAATTTAAACTGGCTATGCAGCGGACATGGATTAACTTCCGAACATTGTTTCAACCCTAAAGCACAACCAGTAAAAATCGCATTACCATCTACCGCTTCAACAATATCGGTCAACGGTCGTTTAAGAGCTTCAGCATCTAAGTAAAAACCGCCATTAGGACCTTTTGCTGATTGAATTATACCCTTACGGCTCAGATCCTGTAGTATTTTTGCCAGAAAATGTTCCGGCGAGTCAATACCATTGGCTATCTCTTTTATTCCTACCCTACCGCCGTCAGCAGTTTTATGGGCTATAAAAAACACAGCTCTTATTGCATACTCACACGTTTTTGAAAATACTCCCATTTCGGATACAAAGGTAAAAACTATTTCTCAATAATAAAAGAGTTTTTTATCCTTTATTTCAATTTGGTCATAAAAAACTGCATCAATATTTTTTCTAAGGTTTAAATATTATTTTAGTCAATAAATCGACTACAAGAATACATGAGTGTTTTTTACTTTCTGGCTGCTTTCATCCTTATCAGGCGTTTAAATAAACGGGTAAGGTATTCTCCGTTGTACTCAAAATGGCATAGTCTATTTAATGCTGGTACTTTAATAATTGTTGTTGCTTATATAAGCGTAGTTTTTTTAGAAGGATGGGCAGAGGACTTCATAGGCTCTGCAATACTGCTGGGAATGATCTTTTTTGTAGACCGTGAACAGGATTTTGCTCCATGGAAAACTATGTTCCGGGCAACTTACCCCCTGGCAATTGTTGGGATAATAAACGGTCTTGCAAAACTTTTTGCCGATGATTTTTATGAAAAGGAAGAGATCTATTTCATACTACCTGTTGTGGCGGCTTTTGTATGGGTATTTGCCCGGTGGGCAGCATCCAAAAAGCAGGAAGAAGAATTACAGATCAGCGCCGTTCGCCGGGCCGAATTGGAGTCGCTGGTACAGGAACGTACTGTTGAATTACAAAAACAAAGGGATGAGTTGCAGGAAACCATAAAAGAACTAACAACCACCCAGGCGCAACTGATCCAATCGGAAAAAATGGCCTCGCTTGGTGAATTGACGGCGGGCATAGCCCACGAGATACAGAATCCTTTAAACTTCGTGAACAACTTTTCTGATGTCAGTATGGAGTTGGTTGATGAAATGGAAACTGAGCTTAATAAAGGCGATATAGAGGAAGTAAAGGCAATAGCTGCCGACATCAGGCAAAACCTGGAGAAAATAATGCATCACGGTAAGCGCGCTGATGGAATAGTTAAGGGTATGCTGCAACACAGCCGCGCAAGCAGCAATGTAAAGGAACCTACTGATATTAATAAACTGGCTGATGAATATTTGCGACTGGCCTACCATGGTTTAAGAGCAAAGGATAAATCATTCAATGCAGAATTGATAATGCATTTTGGTGAAGGGCTGCCCCTGGCTAACATGGTACCACAGGATATTGGGCGTGTATTACTCAATCTTTTCAATAATGCGTTCTATGCCACAAGAGAAAAGCAGAAAACCGTTGGTACCGACTATAAACCTTGTGTTGGAGTAACTACAGGTTTACATGGTAAAACCCTGGAGATAGTTGTAAAGGATAACGGTACAGGCATACCTGATAACGTAAGGGAAAAGATAATGCAGCCATTTTTTACAACCAAACCTACCGGAGAAGGCACTGGCTTGGGTTTGTCATTAAGCTATGATATCGTAGTAAAGGCGCATGGCGGTAAAATTGACGTAAAAAGCACCCAGGGCGAAGGTTCTGAGTTTAAAATAAGCATACCTGTATAACATTTATTATCTATATTTAGCCATAATATGAAAATACTCGTAGTTGATGACGAGGCTGATGTACAGCCGCTTTTTCTCCAAAGATTTCGTAAAGAAATACGTGAGCATGAATTTGAATTCGACTTCGCTCTGTCTGGTGAGGATGCGCTTGAATATCTGCATAATAAACATTCAGAAGTGGTATTGATACTTTCAGACATCAACATGCCCGGCATGAGCGGCCTGGAACTACTGTCGCGCATCAGGCACGAGTATGACGCACCACCTCCTACGGTGATGATGATAACCGCTTATGGTGATGAAGAAAATCACAAACAGGCAATGGAACGCGGAGCCAATGACTTTCTGACAAAGCCGCTTGATTTCAGCTTGTTAAAAGAAAAACTTAAAACCTTTGTTGCATAAAAATGGCCAAGATACTTGTTGTTGATGACGAGGCTGACCTGGAGGCTTTGGTAAAACAGAAATTCAGAAAAAAAATACGTGAAAATATTTATGAATTTGTTTTTGCCCAAAACGGAGAGGAAGCGCTTCAGAAAGTGAATGAACATCCTGACCTGGACATCGTACTTTCAGACATTAACATGCCGGTAATGGACGGGCTTACCCTGCTTAGCCGTTTACCTGATGCAAATCCAATTATAAAAGCTGTTGTAGTATCTGCTTATGGTGATATGCAAAACATCAGAACAGCTATGAACCGCGGCGCTTTTGATTTCGTATGCAAGCCGGTAGATTTTGAGGATCTGGACGTTACCATGGAAAAAACCATCAATCATGTTCGTCAAATCCAGGAAACCATGCAGGCTATCAAGGAAAACAACATCCTGAAAATGTATGTGGATGAGAATGTTCTGAACTTTATGGCTCATAAAGAATTTGAGAACAGTCTGCTGAAGAATGAAATAATGGACGCCACCGTTATGTTTATTGATGTTTGTGGCTTTACCGCAATAACTGAGAATGTACCGGCTAACATCGTTGTGAACTTATTGAATGGCCTGTTTGATAAGATCGTTAAAGAGGTGATCAACCAGGGCGGCCATGTTGATAAATTTATGGGCGATGCTGTAATGGCCGTATTCCGTGGTGATTACCACCTCGACCGGGCCATAGACACTGCCTTAGCGATCAGATCTCAACTATCATCACTTGATCCGGTCTCAGCCGGGGATGACAAAGTATTTAAAGCCGAAGTATCAGTAGGCATAAATTCAGGCGAGATGGTTTCGGGCAATATCGGCTCAGCATCATTAAAACGTCTTGATTATACCGTTATCGGCGATTCTGTTAACATGGCTCAACGCTTACAATCGGCGGCAAAAGCAGGGCAGATCGTTATAACTGAAGAAACTTATCAAAAAGCAAAAGAATCATTCAGCTGTGCCAAATTAGGTGAGGTTACATTGAAAAATAAATCTAAAGCGGTAACTATCTACGAAGTATTGGAATAGCAATTCCTTTAATGCTGACGGGCTCTTTTCTTCAATACACCGCCCGATGCTTCTTTAATGCTGCTTGTGAACATGAATGCCTTGGGGTCAATGCTATAAACTATATTCTTCAGTCGCCTTACTTCCAATCGGGTTACCACGGTAAAAATAATGTCGGTGGGGTGGCTTACTTCAAAGCTTTCTTTCAGGAAACCACGCTCACCTTTATAGATGGTTATTCCCCTGCCTGTTTCTAAAACCAGCTTTTGTTTGATGATCTCACTCTTACCTGATATAATGGTAAAACCTGTATACTCTTCCAAACCTTCTATCACAAAATTTATAGTGCGGGAAGCGGCATAATAGGTCATGATGGAATACAGGGCCGTTGGCAAGCCGAGTTTAAAAGCTGCGATAGCGAAGATGATCACATTTATACCCAGGATGATCTCGCTGATGGTAAAGCTGCTTCTTTTAAGCGTATAAAGGGCCAATACCTCTATCCCATCCAACGCACACCCGCCACGTATGGCCAGGCCTATACCTGTACCCATAAAAACACCACCAAATATGCACACCAATAACTTATCCGACGTGATAATAGGGTAATGGATAAATTGTAAACAAATGCCCACGCCAATAATAGCAGCTAACGTTTTCCAGGCAAATTTGCCGTTAACCTGGAATATACCCATAATAATGAAGGGCAAGTTGACAGAAACGATAACATAAGCAATGTTAATATGATACAGCTCATGTATCAGCAATGAAATACCGGTTACACCGCCATCAAAAAATTTATTGGGTATCAGGAAGCTTTTTAGTGCAAAGCCGCATATTAATATGCCAGCGATGACAGAAACAGTATCCTTAATATTTGCAATAAGAGAGTGTGGCCTGGCTTTCATTTAAAATATTTGCATTGTGATTTTTGATCGCACGAATTTAACATATTCTTCCTTTTGAAGCCGTCTTAATTTTTGTGAGGTGCCGGTATAATAATAATGCGCTTCCATAAATCTTATTTGCTCTTTATCCCATTCTTCCTCATCTTTAACCAGTTTTTCTGACCTCATTTCGGCAAATAGTTTCGCGCTCAATGTAAAAAAATCGTTCCTTCCTAAATAATCCAGGTCAGCATCACAAAGTATTTTTTCAAGATGGGTCTGTGCCGATTGCGGAAGTTTCGTCGCCATGATCATGGCACATATCAGGTCTATCTCCTGTTCTGTATAGTTATAATCCGGCAAATAAGCCCTTGCAATATTGCAGGATTCATTCTCATGTCCTACCCGCATTCTTAAAAAGCCTGCATCATGGAATAAGGCGGCTGTAAGTAACAATTTTTGCTCACGATCTGAAATGCCTTCGGCTTCTGCTATTACTTTGGCAGAATCAAATACATCCATTGTATGATCAAGATTGTGATAAGCTAAATGCCCCGGTAATTCGTTTTTAAGTTTTGTTAAAATAAATTTCTTAACGCCTTTAAATTGCATGGTTTAGTGTAATACCTTGCTAATATAAAGGTTTATTATATTCTTTTACTTCCTCAAAGGGATATTTACCCTTGATGTACCGGTTAAGAAAAATCCCTTTCGCAAACGACGAGCGCATCAGCTGATACACGGTTAATGGCACATTTTTGTAGTTGTACATTTTACCTGAAACGTATTTCACCTGGAGCGTTTCGTTAGCTTCATCATAGTCAAAACTGGCAATTACGGTGGATGGCATAATTCAGATCATTAATCAAACAATTCCTGCTCATCGGTATAATATGTTTTACGAGATGCCAGTTCTTTTTGATGGATTGTAGCACTGGTAGAAGTCTGTTTCTTTCGGTGATTATGCACTTCCAGAAAATCTCTTACCTCTCCGCTTATAATATCCGGTTCTGCTTTCAGTATCTGCCTTTCAGCATCTTCAAGTACTTTTTTGATCGACCTGGTCAGTTCCTTTACTTTATTCTCCGGAATTTTGTTAGATGCCGAAAATGGTGAGATTTTAGCATCCCATAATATTTCATCGGCATATGCATTACCTATACCGCGAACGATCTTTTGATCCATCAGCACTGTTTTAACCGGCGTTTTGGTTTTGCTGAGCTTTTCACACAGATAAGTCTCCTTTACATCTAAAGCATCCGGCACATTACTTTCCTTCGGATTTAAAGTGGGGGTTGCAGCTTTTTGAAAATCAGTAAGTGTCAGCTTGGTTCCATCGTCAAATTGTAGACTGATGATCTGATTCTTGGGTAGCTCATCCTTACTTTGAGTTATAATCAACTGCCCATGAAGCATCAGGTGTAAACCCAGGGTTTGCCCGTTCTTGAATAGGAGGTGTAACTCCTTCCCTTGCCTCATAAACTTTTCTACCTCCTGCCCATGAAGCGCCTCCTGTAATTCTTCAACGGGCAC
>JBQCEA010000462.1:0-3907 GCA_051960695.1 Mucilaginibacter sp.
GCTTATGGATATTACTTGTATTACAATAGCTATTACCACAATCACACTTACTGGACACCCGGTTTAAAATACTACGTGCTGCCCTGGATGGCTATACAAGCCAAAGCCTATATCCACAATACGGATGCAGATTATTTAGGCTGGGGCCTGTTATTCAAAGTGCATTAAGCAATGGTGCCTTCTTTCAGCTTTTCGGCATTTTCAGCAAACTGCAGCGAATCAATGATCTCCTGTATACCGCCGTTCATTACCTCGGGCAGATTATAGATGGTTAAACCGATACGGTGCTCGGTAACACGTCCTTGGGGATAATTGTAAGTGCGCACCTTAGCCGAACGGTCACCGGTTGAAACCATGGTCTTGCGTTTTTTGGAGATATCCTCCAGGTGCTTTTGCAGCTCCACTTCATATATTCTTGAACGCAATACCTGTAAAGCTTTGTCGTAGTTTTTCAGCTGCGATTTCTGATCCTGGCATTGGGCAATAATACCTGTTGGTATGTGGGTTAAGCGCACCGCCGAATAAGTAGTGTTTACCGACTGACCGCCTGGCCCTGATGCACAAAAAAGGTCTTTACGTATATCTGAAGGGTTTAATTCAATATCAAACTCATCGGCTTCAGGTAAAACCACTACGCTGGCAGCAGATGTATGTACACGTCCCTGGGTTTCGGTATCAGGCACACGTTGGACACGGTGCACACCTGATTCATACTTCAACGTACCATAAGCGTCATCAGCCAGCACGTTGAACACAATTTCTTTATAACCGCCTGCTGTACCTTCGGTATAATCCACCAGTTCGGTACGCCAGCCACGTTTTTCGCAATAACGCATGTACATACGGTAAAGGTCGCCTGCAAATAGGGCAGCCTCGTCACCACCGGTACCGCCGCGTATCTCAACAATGGCATGTTTAGAGTCTTCTGGGTCTTTCGGGATCAGCATCAGGCGAATTTCTTCTTCCTTCTCTTCCCTTTTTACCAGTAGTTCGTCCAGTTCACCTTTTGCCATTTCGCGGAACTCCTCATCCTTCTCCGTAGCCAATATCTCCTTATTAGTGTCGATATTGCTTAATATATTACGGTAGATGTAGTATTCATCCACAATTTTGGCCAGGTCTTTATATTCCTTGTTCAGCTGTGCAAAACGCTTCATATCAGCCATTGCTTCGGGGCTGCTCAATTCGTTCTCAACATCTTTCCAACGCTGAACTATCGCTTCTAATTTATCTAACATAATCCTCTCCTAAATCCTCTCCAAAAAGGGATGGACTTGTAAAAAAAGTTGACAAAAATACGAAATTTCGGTCAGATTTTGAAGCGAAACCTATCAGGCAGAAGTTATTACACTCAGGCCCCAATCGGCGCTTTGAAATATTCAAGCTTTATATCGACACCGTCAAATACTGCATAAGAGTTGTAATTTACCCATTCGCCCAGGTTAATATAGCGACTGTTTTCGCCCAGCTGTATCTCCATTGGCTTATGCCGGTGGCCGAATATCAATTAATCGTAATGTGTTGTTTTCAGGGTTTCACTGCAAAACATGGGCAGCCATTCGTGCTTAAAAGGACGGTTGTCTTTTATCTCGTTGGCTATGCGGCTATGGCCCGACCAATAATTAGCAATGCCGACTCCTAAATTGGGATGGATCCTGGCAAATAACCATTGACATAGCGGGCTGCGGAATATCTTCTTCAGAATTTTATAGCTCCTATCGCCGGGGCCAAGGCCATCGCCATGGTGAAGAAAGAACTTTTTTCCACTGCGTTCAATGATCAGCTCGTTCGGGATTATGGTTGCGCCAAACTCTCTGGTAAAATAGTCGAACATCCACATGTCATGGTTGCCTTTGAACATATATATTTTAATGCCGGAGTCAGCTAATTCAGCGAGTTTACCTAAAAAACGTATATATCCTTTAGGAACGACAGTGCGGTACTCAAACCAGAAATCAAAAACATCACCCATCAGGAAAACCTCGGCAGCATCAGCTTTGATCATATCAAGCCAGCTTACCAGGCGGGCTTCGCGTTCGCGGCTTTTGATATAGCTTGGTGCACCTAAATGAAAGTCGGAAGCAAAATAGAGTTTATTGCGGATTGACATGTTGTGCCAAAAGTAATGAATTTAGACTATCGGAATGACACTGAAAAATTGTGATATTTGAATATGTCTGCCATCCTCCATGTTCTTAACGGCGATTCAACCGCGCATAGCTTCCGTGATAATGGACTTGAAGGCGATATATTGGTATGGCGCGAGATATTCTCGCAGGGCCCTTTAACCGAGGATATCTCTTCAGGTGATTTTTGGGAGATACGCGAAAAGTGGATATGCGAAACCTTTGATGAAAGACCGAACGAATATGAAAAGAAGGTGGTTACCCCGCTTGAAAAGCTGAAAGAGCCTTACCAGGAGATCAATTTGTGGTTCGAGTTTGATCTGCATTGCCAGGCCAACATGCTGGGAGTAATGGCCATGTTGAGTCAGAACACTGATCTTTCGCCGCCACACGTTTATTTGATCTGCCCTGCTGATTTTCCGGGCAAGCAAAATTTTAAAGGCATGGGCGAACTGAACGGTGAAGAACTTACCTGGCTTTTTGATAATACCCGCGAAGAATTGGGCGAACCCGACTTTACTATTGCTGCAGAAGCCTGGCATTTATATGTTAACGGCGATGCTGATGAATTGGAAAAATGGATCAATAAAACCCACTTTTGGGGAAGCCTGCACTGTTTAAAACCGGCCATGGAAGCTAATATTAAACGCCTTAGAGTTAATGATGCGGGCTTAAATTATGTTGAACAGCGACTGCTCGATATTTATCAAAAAGGCCACAAAACCAAACAGGCTATTTACCCGATCTTTTGGGATACGGAAAAGATATACGGTATGGGCGATCTTGAGATCGACCTCTACCTGCAAAATCTTGTCAGTAAAAAACTAATCAAATTATAACCTAATTGGTCGATACCGCCACTGTTGGGCTTGGGTCACTTTCGTTTTTCATCCTATCTAAAGCCGTAACCACATACAGGTAATGCTGGTTACGTTCGGCAGTGGTATCCTCATACTCCGTGGCAGCATTGTATTGTATATGAAGGATATGTGCAGGATTATTCAGATTAACTGTATCTGTTACTTTAAAACGATAGATCACATATCCATAAACCGGCTCCTTGTCCTTAGCTGTATCTGGTGTTTCCCATTTCAGGCTTACGCTTTTCATGTTGGCAATAACCTGTAAATTCTTAGGCGCATTTGGCGGCACAGAATCGAGCCATAGCATAGGCGGCGGTAAAGCAGGGTATTTATAAAAATCTGAGTGGAGCGAATCGGTAAAGCCGTGTGGGTTACGCATCAGCGAATTTGCGCTAAAAAAGATACTTCCCTGAACGCGCGGGTTATTGCGTAAGTACCTGATCTGATTGGGCAATTCGGATGGATTATGGAAAGCATAGGATTTCGGCTCAAAGGCACGGTACGGCGCCTGGCCTACATACAAATGTCTGCCATAAGTGTTGTTGCTCCACCAGTCAACCAGCTTTTCAAATGGCGCAAGGTGATAGCCAATATTCCAATAAAGTTGAGGGGCAACATAATCTATCCAGCCTTCTTTTATCCATTTGCGGGTATCGGCATAGAGCTCATAGTATGAGTCGCCGCCATGAGTTGCTGAACCTTCCGGGTCTTGCGCAGCATTTTTCCATATACCGAACGGCGCGATACCGAATTTAAGAAAAGGCTTATGCTTATGTATACTGTCGTTCAGCATTTCGATCAACTGATCAACATTGTTGCGCCGCCAATCTTTTATATTGGTAAAATCGCCGCCGTAAGTTTTAAACGTTTCGGCATCATTTATTTTCTGGCCTTCTATTTTGTATGGATAAAAATAGT
>JBQCEA010000463.1:0-3234 GCA_051960695.1 Mucilaginibacter sp.
TGGGGGTTATGTTAGCTGGCTAAATTGCTCTGCCGACCGATACACAACACGTTTTATTTTTCAAAAGTGTTGGTATTTTTTTTTAAAGTTATAACTATAAAATTGTTTACCTGAACGACTCTATATCAAAGGTTATTTTCGACCGTTATGTGAAGTCGCTTGACGAAGACCACAATTATCTGCTGGCATCAGACGTGAAGGATTTTGATAAGTTTAAAACAGTTTTAGATGACGACCTGAAAGATGGCAACCTGAATGATGTGTTCTATATGTTTAATGTCTACCAAAAAAGATATAACGATCGCATCAAGTATTCAATAGCCCAACTGGATAAGAATTTTGATTTTAACGGCAACGAAACATTTACTTATGATCGTGACAGCCTGCCTTATTTTGCATCAGAGTCAGAAAGTAATACTGTTTGGGGAAACCGGGTGAAATATGACCTGCTTAACCTGCAACTGGCCAAGAATGATATGGCCAAGAACAAGGAGACTTTAAGAAAAAGGTATGAGAACCTCCTTTCTCAGTCTAACAAGCTAAATAACCAGGATGTGTTCCAGATTTTTATGGATGCATTCACCAATGCCATCGACCCGCACACCAACTACTTTAACCCTGCAAATGCAGCGAATTTCAATATCGAAATGTCGCGCTCGCTGGAGGGTATTGGTGCAACGCTGGGTGTTATGAACGATTTTGTGACCATCACCAGTATTGTTCCGGGTGGACCGGCCGATAAGAGCCGCCAGCTATCAACTGACGACCGTATCGTAGGTGTGGCGCAGGGCGCTAATGGTGAGTTTCAGAATGTGGTGGGCTGGCGCATTGAAAATGCCATTGCCTTAATACGCGGTAAAAAAGGAACCATCGTTCGGTTAGAAGTATTGCCAAAAGGCGCTAATGTAAGCAGCAAGCCTAAGGTAGTTGAGATGGTACGCGAGAAAATCATCCTGAAAGACCAATCGGCTAAAGAAGAGATCAAAACCTACAACTCCAATGGCAAAACCGTTAGGATAGGTATCATCTCTGTTCCGGCGTTCTATATCGATTATAACGACTATAAATCAGGCAATCCGAATTATAAGAGCACTACCCGCGACGTAAAGTTGATATTGGATACCCTGAAACGTGAAAACGTTGACGGTGTTGTGATCGACCTGCGCGAGAACGGCGGCGGTTCATTGATGGAAGCAATTGACTTGAGCGGATTATTTATCAAATCTGGTCCTGTTGTGCAGGTGCGTAACCCTGATAACCAGGTAGAGGTTGATAATGATGAGGACCCTTCAATATCATACGCTGGCCCGATGGCTATTTTGGTCGACCGTTTCAGCGCTTCTGCATCTGAGATATTTGCCGGTGCCATGCAGGACTACGGCCGTGCGCTGATCATCGGTACACAAACTTATGGTAAGGGTACCGTGCAAAACGCTATCGACCTGGATAAGGTGATCAAACCGTCTATACTCGAACGTTTTAGCCAATCGGCAAGTACCAAAAAGGATGTCAGTACGGGCAGTCAAAGCAAATTTGGCCAGCTTAACTTAACTATCGCTAAGTTCTACCGTATCAGCGGTAATTCTACCCAGCATAAAGGTGTTACGCCTGATGTTAGATTTCCGTCGATAATACCGATGAACAAGTATGGCGAGGATACCGAACCATCAGCATTGCCATTTGATATTATTGCTAAAAGCGATTATACCAAAGTGGGCGACTTTACATCAGTAATACCAACGCTGAACAAACTGCACGATCAGCGTATGAGTACCAGCGCAAGCTATAAATACCTGATGGAAGACATTGCTGATTTTAATAAGCACGAGAACGAAAAAAGCATTACGCTGAATGAGGCAAAACTGAAAAAGCAACGGGATGATGATGAACAAAAATCATTTGACCGCGATAACGAAAAACGGGTTGCCTTAGGCTTAAAGCCGTTGAAAAAAGGCGAGACCAAACCTAAGAATGAAGACCTCGACTTTTTGAAGATAGAAGCAGGCCAGGTATTGACAGATTACATCAACCTGGGCAGTAAATACACCACTGTGCCGATGAACCAGGGCCAGTGATCAGATAGTTAAAAATTAAATTATATCCCGGTCGAGAGGCCGGGATATTTTGTTTAAAACCAATTGCATTAATGCCGGGTTATTAAGCGTATGCCAGGGAAAGCCTTACTCGAGTTTACCGACTGCGGTATTTATTGCACCAAAGGCAATTTCTATATCGATCCCTGGAAACCGGTTGACTATGCGGTGATCACCCACGCACACTCGGATCATGCTTATCCCGGTCATAAACACTATTTAGCCCATCATTTATCAAAGCAGGTGCTCTTATATCGTTTGGGCGAGATATGCCTCCAAACCGTTGAGTATGGCGAAAAGATAGTAAAGAACGGGGTGGAGATATCGTTATTCCCGGCCGGGCATGTGATTGGGTCGGCGCAGGTGAGAGTGGAATGCCAGGGCGAGGTTTGGGTAGTTTCCGGTGATTATAAAGTTGAGGACGATGGCATATCGACACCATTTGAACCGGTGAAGTGCCAGCACTTTATTTCTGAATGTACGTTTGGCATGCCTGTTTATCAATGGAAGCCGCAGGTGCAGGTATTTGAAGATATTAACTCCTGGTGGCAAAACAATCTGGATAACGGCGTAGCTACCGTATTGGTAGGCTACTCCCTCGGCAAAGCGCAGCGTATTTTACAAAACCTCGACCTGTTCAATGGTAAAGTATATACGCATGGCGTAATTGAAAATACCACCCAGGCGTTGCGGAATAACGGCGTTAAACTGAACCCTACAATACGCATCACCCCTGAAACACCACGGGATGAGATACGAAAAGGAATCGTATTAGCACCGCCATCAGCAGTAGGAACTCCCTGGATGCGAAAATTTGGTCCCTATGGTTTTGGTTATTGCTCCGGTTGGATGGCTATTCGCGGGGCAAAACGGCGGCGTGCTGCAGACAGGGGATTTGTATTGTCTGACCATGCCGACTGGAACGGCCTCATCAGTGCGATTGATGCTACAGGCTGCGAGAAAGTTTACCTTACACATGGTTATACCGCATCGTTCGCGCGTTATCTGAATGAGATCGGCTTTGACGCTCACGAAGTGCATACCCTTTATGGCAATGAGGAAGAAGAAGCCCTCTCCCAGCCTCTCCCGGAAGGAGATGAGTTTGGTATCAACAATAAAGTCCTCTCTGCCGGGGAGGATT
>JBQCEA010000464.1:0-9167 GCA_051960695.1 Mucilaginibacter sp.
TGGGGGAACTGCTCACTGCCTGGCCAGAAGCCGCATGAGCTTACTTCGTGCGAGTACGCCTCCTGCATCACATCATCAGGCATATTGGGTGCACCGCCGGGATGCAGAGGGGCCCGCCTGCCCGAGAATCTCGTGACAGCCATATCAAAGGCTCCCCAAAAGAAACGGATGGGGCTGCATTTACCTGTAAACCGCGCCCTGAAGCGTGCGAACACGTTATGTATCCTTACCAGTGCCTGGAAAAAGTCGTGCATACTTTCCGCATTATAAGTGCAATGCGTTTCGTCTTCCGCAAATGGGATCGCCGGATCAACCTCATTAGGTGCGGCGTAGATATAAGCATCTATTCCAAGCCCTTTCAGTTTATCAAAAAGTTCGCGGTAAAACTCAGCCACGGTACGCGGATACAACTGCACCCTCGCTATTGCACCTGTGCTTGTAGTGATATGCAAGGCATGATGAACAAAATCAAACTCGATCTGAAATATACCGCCATCATAGGGTATACTTCCGGTAGTCAATCCGCTGGCGCTGACATAAAGCGTAACATGCCACGAATGATTTAACCATGGCGATTGCCGCAGACGTATTTTGCCTACTATTTGAGTCCATAAATGTACTGTAGTTAGTGTATCCTTCCAGTCTTCAAAAGACAATTCGGGCCATTGATTATGCTGATTGGCACTCATACAATCCGTTCCTTCTTACCCGAATCCAAACTACGATAGATAGCATCGACGATCTTCATGTCCTTTAAGCCTTCTTCACCCGGCACACGCGACCGTTTATTCTGCCTAACACATTCGGCGAAGTCATCCATTTGTGCCGCCTGCTGGATATTGTTCGGCAGCTTCATAGGCCCCTTGGCATTATAGCCATCCAACTCGCCGTAGCCAAAAGCAGGTTCCAAACCAAATTTACCATGCTCAGCCTCAACATGCAGATAGCTCCAGTCATGGTTATAGCTCGATTTGCCCTGAGCGACAAAACCGCCCGGGAATTCCAGTTCCCAGAAAACGGTTTCATCTACTTCTTTAAAGAAATCCGGCCTGGTCTTTTCCTGTGTCGCTTTTACAGCTATAGGCTCCTGCCCAAGTGTATATCTTGTCCCTTGAATAGAATAAATGCCCATATCCATTAACCCGCCGCCACCGGCCATAGCTTTCTTTAACCGCCAGGCATTGGGGTCGCCGCGGTATGTAAAGCCATTGCCCGTATCTATGGAGGTTACTTTTCCATATACGTGTTTCTGTCCGAGCCGCATCACCTCCAGATTATGCGGCTCAAAATGCAAGCGATAACCAATGGATAATAATCGGTTCGCCTTCTCACAGGCTGCTATCATTTCCCTGCACTCCTGAGCGTTCAGTGCCATTGGTTTTTCGCATATTACATGTTTACCAGCCTGTGCCGCACGGATGGTATATTCTTTATGCATGGATACCGGCAGCACCACATAAATAATATCAATGTCAGGATTATTCCTGATCTGGTCGAATGTCTGATAGTTATAGATGTTCTTATCCGGGATATTATATTGCTTTTTCCATGTCTCTGCTTTTGCCGGATGACCGGTAACAATACCTGCCAGGTAGCAGGTTTGTGTATGCTGCAAAGCAGGAGCTAACTGTCCTGTTGCGTATGAGCCTAAGCCCACCAGTGCAATGCCCAGCTTTTTATCTGCTTTTGGAGTAAAAGCCGTCAATATATTACCAAACGCCAAAGCACCTGCACCTATTGAACCCATGCGCAAAAAATCGCGGCGGGAGAATGAATGAGTTTTCATGATGGGAAGATTTTAAATAAAGTTACGGTTTTTGCAATGAGATTTGAGTCATGACAAGTGAGATGTGAGATTTAAAAATTCATCAGTGATCTGCATATTCACTCATCTGCATATCCGCAAATCTATCCCCGCCCTTCCAGGTCGGCTTTATATTTCTTTATGGCCCTGATGATCGATTGCACAATCTCAGATTGACCCTCGGCTGAATTAAGGTAAGCCTCATCATGCGGATTATTGATGAACCCCGTTTCTACCAAAACGGCAGGCATAGCGCTCTGCTGTAGTACCAGCACGCCTTGCTCTTTTACGCCCAGGCTGTGGCGACCGTCTTCTTTTTTAAATTCATGATTCACCAGGTCGGCAAAATGGATACATTGCTTACGGAACTTTTGCTGAAAAGCTTTCAGTACAATGGCATTAACGGCACTGTTAGACCCATAACCGGCATATTTTTTCTGGTAATCCTTTTCTATATAGATCGAAGCGTTCTCACGGATGGCCTCTAACTGTTCGCCCTTGCTGTGATAACCGTAAACCAATAATAAAACACCACGCTCAGAAGTCACGCGTTCGCCAGTTGCATTACAATGTATAGAAATAAACAAGTTCCCTTTATTCTCGCTTGCAATCTCGTCCCTTCGGTGCAGTTCCACAAAATTGTCAGTAGTGCGTGTCATTACCACATTAAGCGATGGTATTTGCTCGGTAATAGCTGTACGTAATTTTTTGGCAATTGCCAGCGTCACATTCTTCTCTTTGGAATACCGCCCATGAGCACCAGGATCTTTACCGCCATGCCCCGCATCGATGATCACTGTACGAAAGTGGAAACCAGGTGCTCTTGCTGTAGTTGAAGTTGTTTTATGATGATGGTGATGCGTTACAGTATGATGCTGCGCGAAAGTAGTTTGACAAATAAATAAGGCCGGTAAAGTGATGAATAAAAAGAGGCGTTTATAAGGCATAAATTTAAATAATAGTATTACTATCGATAGCGCAGGATTGTTTTGGCAGTTTATATAACGTTGATAACTTCTGATCCGGTGGATTCACTCAACCATCCGAATGGAACAATATTTTCTTCCGGAATGCCATTCTCGCGCAATATGGCTTCAAATTCCTGTTCGTGACCCGGCTCAACCGCTACCAGTAGTCCGCCGCTGGTTTGCGGGTCAGCAAGTATGTGTTTCTGATTATCCGTCAATGCGCCTATCTTACTGCCATAGCTTGCCCAGTTACGTTTGGTACCGCCAGGAATACTACCTTGTTCTAAGTATTCGTCTATTATTCCAATTTTAGGCACTTTATTGAATTCTACTGTAGCCTGTAAACCACTTCCTTCGCACATTTCACTCAGGTGCCCAAGCAAGCCAAAGCCGGTTACGTCGGTCATAGCTTTTACATAAGGCAGCTTACTCAGCTTTTCACCAATACTGTTCAGCTTCACCATGCTGTTGAATGCAATGGACGCATGTTCAGGCTTCAGTATATCTTTCTTTTGTGCGGTGGTCAATATACCTACGCCTAATGGTTTAGTGAGATATAATTTACAACCGGCGGTTGCGGTTGAATTCTGTTTCAGGTTCTTAATGTCGACCAATCCGTTTACAGCTAATCCAAAAACCGGCTCAGGGCAATCTATGCTATGCCCGCCGGCCAGGCTGATCCCCGCTTCGGCGCAGATGGCACGGGCACCTTCCAAAACCTTTTGTGCGGTTTCAGGAGGTAGCTTATCTATCGGCCAGCCTAAAATGGCTATTGCCAAAACCGGCTTACCTCCCATCGCATACACATCACTGATAGCATTTGCAGATGCAACACGACCAAAATCGTAAGCATCATCCACAATCGGCATAAAAAAGTCGGTAGTGGAAATGAGCGCTGTACCATTACCCAGATCATACACTGCCGCATCGTCGCGTTTATCGTTACCCACCAGCAAACGGGCATCAGGCTGATATTGGATAGGACTATGCAGCATTTTATCCAGTACCGCAGGACTGATCTTGCATCCGCAGCCCGCACCGTGAGAGTATTGTGTAAGTTTTATTTCTTCAGCTATCATTTTAATGGATAGATGGCATAACCATCGTTTTATGAATGTGATGCAATATCGTTTGGGCATTTGCAACGGCATCATTGCTAGTGCAATCTAATTCGAGAATATTTTCAGGGAGGCGTTTGCTTAACCCCGTGCGATAGGTTTTATCATAATAAACCAAAACCTGCTTGATAAAATCGGCCATGCGGCCTTCTTCAATAGCCATTATCGCATTTTTGGTCTGTTCCGGCCCAAGACGCTTCCAGATACGCTGTGTACATTCTACCAGGAAATCTTTATCCAGCTTTCCGTATTCATTTACCAAAAATTCAACACGGCTTTCCAGCGGAATCTTAATAGTGATCACCTGTGCATCCCGCATCTGCTCCCATAAACCTTTCGGAATAGAGCGCTTGCCGATGTTAAGGCTTTCATCCTCAAGCCAAATTGATTTTTCTTTTTGGGTATGATACAATTTAGTAGCAAGCTCATTTTCAAATTGTTCCTGCGTAGGCTGCACCAGCTTGTTCATGGTGCCATAAGATGATCCCTGGTGCTGGGCAAGGTCTTCCAGGTCGATCGTCTGTTCACCTGCTTTTTGTAATTCGTGAAGAATCAGGGTTTTTCCCGATCCGGTCATTCCGCCCAGAATAAGCAGGTTATATTTTTCGTTGAACCTATCCAATACCCAGCGACGGTACTTCTTATAACCGCCTTCCAGCAGGTAAACATCAAACCCATAAAGATTTAATGCCCAGGCCATGGCGCCGCTCCGCATCCCGCCCCGCCAGCAATGAACTGCAATTTTTTTGTCCGGGGCAATCTCAAGCGCCTGCTTAATAAACCCCGACCATTTAGAGCCTGTAAGATCAAAACCCAGTAAGATAGCTTGTTCCCGTCCCTGTTGCTTGTATGTAGTACCGACCTGCACACGCTCCTCATTGCTAAAAAGCGGAATATTATGCGCACCATGAATGTGCCCCTGTGTAAACTCAGCAGGCGTACGAACGTCAGCTATCGGAATAGCAGCATCAAGGTCAATAAAATTGTCTATCGAAAGCGTCCGGATCATGAATGCGCAGGCATATTATTGCCCGCACAAAAATAGTGTATTTGAATCAGCTTTACTTCTCTGCTTTTGATAACATAAAATCCAGCCCGCCTTTCCCGGGTACCTTTTCAGTTTCTGTCTTTACGTTGAATACTTTAACCAGGTAATCCGTTGTATTATACTTTGGCCATTCTGGTAAACCGGCGCCGTTTGGGTTTCCGGTCTTTACAAAATTCACCCAATAATCGCACATCATATTGGCCAGTTTGTAGTCGGCCTTTTCAAGCGGCCTGTTTTTCAGGAACCGTAAATTATCCATTACATAAGGCACTTCGGCGGTATGGAATGCACCGAATTTGGCATACTCAGCCGTTGCAGGCACTTTTCTGTCGAAATTGTAAACATACACGGGCGAGTTAACATACTTGCTTTGCATATTGGCCCAGTTATAGCCGGATAAAGCAAATATCTGATTTCGGCTGATTTCGACCTGTGAGCGTGCAGCCTGCTCGTCGGTCTCAGCGGGGAAATATTTCAAAAATGTTTCTGCATCCGCACCGTATTCCTGCTGTATTTGCTTTTTATAATCCTCTTTATTTTGAAAGCTCATTACAAACGCCTCGTCCGCATTCCAGCCCGTTATCAAAGGCACATGGTTTTGCTTATTCTCAGCAAAAATATCAGCAACAGACTCGGGCAATACATAACCATCAACTATAGGTGAATAACGGCCCTGCATCTTCTTTAATACTTGTTCAGCCGGCAAATTGCGCAGGTCCTGTAACGATTTTGCACCAGCTTTTTCAGCAAGTTTCACACCCTGCTCTTCGGCAGCTTTCAAGTCGTAGGAAGGAAGCGTAGGATTTTTGACTGTAAAAGAACCGCTCTCCGCAATAGCCCGGTTAAATAAACCTTTGGTAAACGGTGATGCTACCAGGCAATTTACGCTCATTGATCCTGCCGACTGCCCGGCAATGGTCACATTATTTGGGTCGCCGCCAAAAGCTGCAATGTTTCTTTTTATCCATTTTAAAGCGGCTATCTGATCCAGCAGGCCATAATTGCCGGATGCTTTTCCATCAGCTTCCTTAGTTAGTTCAGGATGCGCAAAAAAGCCGAACACCCCTACCCTATAATTGATGGAAACAAATACTATCCCCTTCTTAGCCATAGCCTCGCCGTTATAAATATCACAGCCGCTGCCGCCGCTCGTAAAGCCGCCGCCGTATATCCACACAAAAACTGGCTTTTTATCGGTCTTGGTTTTAGCCGGTGTCCATACGTTCAGATACAAACAATCTTCGCTGATCGGTTTTTCAGGTATCAAAAACTCAGACGTATAAACCATGAATGGGGTTGGTTTGGGCTGCATGGAGCTTGGGCCAAAAGCATCACATTTCCGAACACCATTCCAATGTTTCGCAGGCTGAGGCGCTTTCCAGCGCAGATCGCCGACAGGAGGTGCAGCGAATGGAATACCCTTAAAAGCTGTAACATTGCCCTCGCTATTTTTTACTCCCGAAACTAAACCGTCTTCGGTGCGTGTTTCGGTGATCGGTAACATGGTACGGGTTGTAACGATAAACGAATAGAGAGCAAAAGGCACTGTTAACAAAAAGGCCCCAAAAACTACTTTGGTCAGTTTTCTCATAAGATGCAATTGGTTAATGTGTCGGTTTGACGCAAACTAATATTTGTTTTTGAATAAAACAAAAGATTTTCCTGCCCGGAATCCGCAAAAATATTTTACAGATTGTCCTGTTGAATTTTTAAACAAATTATTATGTTTGGGATTGAAACTATCCCAGTGTGGTTATTACCCTTATAAACTTAAACATGACGAATAAAACCATTTCCCCCGATCAAACGGTGTCGGCTATTCTTAAGTATTTGTTGCAACTTTTAGGACTGGCATTATTTTATGGGTTCATGCTTTATACGACCGTCAACTTCTGGATCCCGTTTCTCGTCCAGGTATTTAGCAAGGTTTATTACGCACCTTCTTACCTTACCAAACAGATGGTTATCTTACTGATAATCTATTCGCTGTTTTGTTACTTCGTCAACAATTTTGTCCTTCATTTATACGAGAAAGGGAAAGCCAAACAACTGATCTTCTCTATCATAGGCGATATACTGGTTTTACCGGTTTGTTTCCTCATATTGGTTATATATAACAATATCTTCTCGCCTAAGCATTATATACCTCATATATCAGATCTGTACAATATTTACCTGGTTATCGGTTTACTCATCGTTAAGGAACTTATTGCAGCAGGCTTATTATCCAGAGAAGCTAAGCCACAAAAAAAATAACAAGTTGAGGTTAGTAATTTAAAGGCAGATTTATTACCGTATTTGTTTGATTAAATATTTAATCGTAATATTGCGATTAATGGGATCAACGAAGACGGAAATATTTACCGATGAGCAAAATAAGCTTGCTGTTATGCTAAAGGCAATGGCACATCCTGCCCGCATAGCTATTTTGCAATATCTCATCAAAACCAATACCTGTGTATGCAGCAGCCTGGTTGACGAATTAGGCTTGGCACAGGCCACTATTTCCCAACACCTGAAAGAGTTAAAAAATGCCGGGTTGATACAGGGAACCATTGAGGGTGTGAGCACCTGTTATTGTATTGAGCCTAAAGCATGGAAATTACTGCACCGTGAATTAGATACCTTTATGGGCTCTTATGTTGCAGGCAGTAAATGCTGTTAAAAAATTTTGGACACATTAATCGCAATATTACAATGAATACACAATTAACATGGGGGCAATTCAAGGAAATTCTGCTCCAAAATCCATCGCTTGACCTGCAATTTCAATATAGCGGGAATAATAAGGTAGCACCGTCTTATCACATTACCGAAATAAAACAGGCGCCTATCACATCGGTTGATTGCGGTGGCAAAATGAATTCGTGGACAGAGATCGTTGTTCAATTATTAGAACCGAGTGTTGAAACACAATTACGTCCGATGAAGGTGCGTAAGGCGTTATCTATCATTGAGGTGGTTGAAAAAGCATTGCCGCTTAATCCGGTGGGGATTGTAAAAATTGAGTTTGGCAACGATGCATTTGAAACCCGGCAAATGTATCCCAATGACTTTGTCATCGATAATGAAGAAATGACTATTGATCTGCGGCCGGATACTGTACAATGTAAAGCCATTGAGCGCGGAGGCAGTTGCGGAACTCCGGCAGAAAAACCTAAATTGAATTTAAAAGATATCGCGTCATCTGCATCATGCTGTACACCCGGCGGAGGTTGTTGTTAATTAAAAGTCATGGAAATTATTTCAGGAACCTATCACAGACAGCAAATAGAAGCTTTACTGGAAGGTGAAAAACTACCGGTAAAAGATCTGCCTGCTTCATTGGAAAATTTCATTATCGTTATAGTTGAGAATGATGTAGTAGCTGTTTCCGGACTGGAAGTGTATGGGGACCATGGCCTGCTGCGCTCTTTGGCTGTGAAAGCTGAATATCGTAATCAGGGAATAGCCGATCAATTGGTTCAAAAAATAGAGCGCCTTGCAGTGGAAAGAGGTTTAAAAGACGTCTATTTACTGACCGAAACAGCTGCGGGTTACTTCACCAGGAAAAACTATCAAACTGTTATCCGGGATAGTGCGCCCGAAGAAATTAAACGATCTTCGGAATTCAGTAGCGTATGTCCGCAGTCTGCTATGCTCATGATAAAATCTTTAACCTGATAAACACATGAAAAATATATTAGTGCTTTGCACCGGGAACAGTTGCCGCAGCCAGATAGCGGAAGGCTATCTACGAAAATATGCGGGAGATAAGGCCCATGTATACAGTGCAGGAATAGAAACGCATGGCGTAAATCCAAAAGCTATACAAGTTATGGCAGAAGATGGCGTAGATATATCCAAACACACCTCAAATCATGCAGATGAGTACATTCATATTCAATTTGATCATATCATAACGGTGTGCGACAATGCCAACGAAAATTGCCCCTACTTTCCCGGAAAAGCGCAGCGCTTCCACCATAATTTTCCTGATCCTGCAAAGGCAAAAGGTAGTCCGGAACAAGTGATGGATGAATTCAAAAGAGTTCGTGACCTGATAAGATCATATTGCAAAGAATTCGTAGCTGAGCATTTACAGGAATGAGAAAGTTTTTAGCTGAATTTCTGGGTACTTATGCACTTGTTTTTGCAGGCACAGGTGCCATTATCATTGATAACCAAACACATGGCAGCGTAACACATACCGGCATCGCCATTACCTTTGGCCTTATCGTGATGAGTAT
>JBQCEA010000465.1:0-3113 GCA_051960695.1 Mucilaginibacter sp.
CCATCTGATTTAAAGCAACTTAAAGAAGAGCAACTGGAGCAGGTTTGCCAGGAGTTACGCCAGTATATTATTGATGTTGTTTCGGTAAACGGGGGGCATTTTGCAGCAAGCCTGGGTGTGGTTGAACTTACCGTTGCACTGCACTATATTTTAAATACACCATACGACCAATTAGTGTGGGATGTAGGCAACCAGGCTTACGGCCATAAAATACTTACCGGCCGTCGCGACGTTTTCCATACCAACCGTATGCATGGCGGCGTCAGCGGCTTTCCAAAGCGTTCTGAAAGTGAATATGATACATTCGGTGTAGGCCACTCTTCCACGTCTATTTCGGCAGCATTGGGCATGGCAGTAGCGTCGAGATATAAAGGTGAAACTGACCGTCAGCATGTTGCTGTAATTGGTGATGGCGCCATGACCGCAGGTATGGCCTTTGAAGCGTTGAACCATGCAGGTATCGAAAATTCGAACATATTGGTGATACTGAACGACAACAATATGTCGATCGACCCGAATGTAGGCGCATTGAAGGCATATCTTACCGATATTACCACTTCAAAGCCTTATAACCGTTTCAGGGACGACATTGCTCATGTGCTTTCTAAAATATCATCAATGGGCCCTGATGCTTTCAAGATCGCTAAAAAGATCGAAAAGAGCGTTAAGGGAACTTTATTAAAAAGCAGTAATTTATTCGAATCGCTCCAATTCCGCTACTTCGGGCCTATTGACGGGCACGATGTGAAGCACCTGGTGCGCGTTCTGCGTGATCTGCGGGATATCCCCGGACCAAAGTTATTGCATTGCGTTACCGTAAAAGGTAAGGGTTATGCATTGGCCGAGAAAGACCAGACCAAATGGCATGCACCAGGCCTGTTCGATAAAATTACCGGCGAGATCAAAAAAACGAAATCTGATAAGCCGCAGCCTCCAAAATACCAGGACGTATTCGGCCATACTATAGTAGAGCTTGCTGAGCAGAACCGCAGGATCATGGGTATTACACCAGCCATGCCTTCGGGCTGCTCATTAAATATCATGATGAAGGCTATGCCTGACCGTGCATTTGACGTAGGCATTGCCGAGCAACATGCCGTTACCTTTTCGGCAGGATTGGCTACACAAGGACTTATACCGTTCTGTAATATCTACTCCAGCTTTATGCAGCGTGCGTATGACCAGGTGATACATGATGTGGCCATACAAAAGCTGAATGTGGTCTTTTGTCTTGACCGGGCCGGTATTGCCGGCGCCGACGGGCCAACTCACCATGGGGCTTATGACATTGCTTACATGCGCTGCATACCGAACATGACGATTTCAGCACCAATGAACGAAGAGGAATTGCGTAACCTGATGTATACTGCCCAGCAGGACGACATGGGGCCATTTGTGATACGCTATCCGCGCGGTACTGGTGTTATGCCTGACTGGCAGCGCCCATTAAAGGCTATTCCGGTTGGTAAAGGCCGCAAAATATGCGATGGCGAAGATGTAGCTATTGTGTCAATAGGGGCTATTGGCAATGAGGTTGTAAAAGCTGTAGCCGAACTGAATGAAGAGGGTTTCTACCCTGCTCATTACGATCTGCGTTTTGTAAAACCGCTTGACGAAACATTGCTGCATGAAGTGTTCACTAAATTCGGCAAAGTTATAACCGTTGAGGATGGCTGCCTGGAAGGTGGAATGGGCAGCGCCGTACTTGAATTTATGGCGGATAATAATTACAATACTGAAGTGGCACGTTTGGGTATACCTGACCAGCTTATTGAACATGGCGAGCAGCCTGAACTTTGGGCCGAATGTGGATACGATGCTGCGAATATTGTAAAACAGGTAAGAAAAATGGGCATTAAGAGGAACGCCCATACCATAGCATCCTGATGTGCAGATGAGCAGATTTCAAATGTGCGGATGACGATCAATTCCTTATACCCCAAATTGGCGGATCAATCAAAAATCATTATAGATATTTCGGAATGAGCTTCGCAAGCCAATGGTAAGCATGCCCGTTTTATTATTGTACACGCTGTTCACTTCATTGCGGTACAAAGCGCCGACTTCTATCCGCAGGTTATATTTTGGATTTAAAATGTAGGATACCTTTCCTTCTGCATAATAGAAGTTTGTCATTAACCCTTGTCCTACGGTATTGCCGTAAGTATTTGGTGCGGCAGAATAAGGCTCAAAGATATTTTGACCATAATCCAATCCATCCTGATCCAACCCATAATAAGCATAATCTAAATGGCCCTGCAGGTCAAACCGCCCTATCGAATAATTCAGAATACCTAGCCATTCCCTGAAATTAGCTCCGAATGGATTGGCAAGAGGCTGCCCATCCTGGCTAAAATTACTGCTTTGATCAAATGACGAATATGTATAAGGTCTTGCCGAGTTGTATTCGGCAAGGTAGTTCAATCCTTTAACACCAAACAGGTCGGCGCCGCGAAAGCCCAGTTGGTAACCAGACTTGTTAGTAACAGCACCATTGCCGGAGAAGAAATCCTTGGCATGGAACTCATTAAGTGCAAATTGTCCATATAAGATGGTTTTGTTAAACACCTTATATTTTGCAGTAAAGCCAAGCACATTTTTACCGGGATTGTGATCAATGTTATCCAACGGGACCAGGAATACAAAAGGGCTGGCCAATGATGGGTTAAACCCGCGTTTTTGCCCGCTATTATCTTCTGTTGACTCCATTACATTTTGAAAGAAACCTAAGGATATACGATTACTTACATTCCAGTCGAAATATTGAAAATAGCCCCACTTATTGCGTTGACCATTATAAGGTGCAGTCGGGTCTGTAGGGTTGGTCATGTAAGCGTACATAGCCATATACCGTACATTACCCAGTGTGGCCGTAGCTTTAAAGAATGGATAATTCGAAGCAAAATCAGATAATAACATCGAGCGATAACCATCGCCAATAAAGGTTTTATCCTTGCCTAAAGTAAGGTTGATATATTTAACCGGCGTATAGGATAAAACAAAACTGGAGTAAAGCCAATTCTTTATAGCGCTGTACCCTGAACGGTCCATTCCTTGCCCCGGAATATAGGCTGTAGCATCGATATGGTTGGAAATATAATCCGGGAATTGAG
>JBQCEA010000466.1:0-3053 GCA_051960695.1 Mucilaginibacter sp.
CCATCTTATCAATCTCAACTATATTAAAACCTATCATAAAGGCAAAGGCGGCTATGTAACCCTTTCCGATAATACAAGCCTTGAGGTATCTACCCGCAGGAAAGACCTTTTCTTGAAAAAGATAGAAGAGACGGTGTTGTCTTCGTATTAGGGGTAAGAATCCATTTATTCGCGGACATTTTATGTGCACATGCTTTTTTTAATATTTTTAAAGCATGAATAAAATAACCAAAATCATATTCTTTCTTTTTATGGTTTTAATCATTGGGATTATCATAAGTCGGGCCTACAAGAGTTTTTATAATGAAATATTTCTCAGTTATGAATGTCAGAACCAGATAAAAGCGAAAAGCCTGGAATTCTATGGAAAAGTCCAAAAAAAGTTCATTGATAGCAATAATCACAGTGTAGCTGCAATAACCTTGATAAAAAATGATGAAGTTAATACAATACGTTTTGCTGGTCCAAAACAACTCATCTTTTATGATAAGATCAGAGTCGGCGACTCCGTAAAAAAGCACGTAACAGTCTTGTATATTATTTAAAAGATAGTTTAAAATGGCAGATGATCGTAACTAAATATAATTGCAAATAGGAGTTTAAAGTTTTCTCTTAGCCAAAAGCAAAAATAAAGCCCCTCGCCAACGGCAAGGAGCTTTTCATTATTTATAGCACTTATTTGCAGCAGTCTGCTTGCGTACAGGTTGACTTATCGCATTTCTGTCCTTTAGGGCAGCTGGTGCAGGTAGCCTGTTTGGTTTTTATTTTTTTAGCAGGAACATGACCATTTGCCATTACAGATGTAGCGGCGAAAGCGATCGCCAGCATACTTAACATGATTTTTTTCATTTAAATCTAATTTTACTTATTAATAATTCGGTTAAACATGAGGGTTTAGGTGTTCTGAATTATTCAACAAGCTTTTGGTGGTTTCCAGTTGTTCGCATGATAACCGGCCAGATCGCCGGAAATATAATGAGTAGCCGGTTTCGTAATTGTTTCAACAAAAGGCGGCTGAATAGTTAGCGGCTCTTTAATAAAAAAACCACAAATACTGCACGAGAATATCATCGCACAGCTGGATCGGTCACAACCGTCATTAGTTGATTTCTTATCTGCCGGTTTATGCTGGCAGACGCCTTTCTCCATCTTCTTGCAGCAGTCGTCCATTTTTGGTTGCACAGGTTTCAGCGCACCCCCAAACGAGGACAGGAAAAGGATGCAAGCCAGTAAAACGATGGATGAAAACCGCATGAAACAAATGTAGTTCTTAAACGCTGATTTTTCAATTTTATTCCTTCATGCTTGTCACTGGTTTAAGTTTATAACTTAAGCCAGCAGATGAGGTTGTTTATCAGCCTCTTTTATCCGTAAAGTGCTTCACCAGCCACCCAGCGCCAAACCCAGCCAAAAGGAATGCGCCCCACGATAAAAAGCGGTGACTCGCCATCCAAAATTGGGGACTAAAGTCCCAGGCTTGTGAGTCGAAATTGCCATGTGCGCCATGGTCGCCGGGTAAGGGTTGGTATAAATTGTCCGGCCTGTTGGGGTCGGCATGTTCTTTTGTTTGCTGGCCTTTATAACCCGTTTCTGCCAGGTAGTTGTCCAGGTATTCAGGCACAAATTTGTTACCTATAATGGTTTGAACGGTAGGGTATCCTACATAAGCTTCGCGTCTTGGTTTCCGCGCTACTTCTACTATGGCCCTGGCAGCAACTTCGGGTTCATATATCCTGCCCATCGGTTTGGGCTTGCCTGGCAGGTAGTTTTTTACAAATCCAAACTGGGTGGTGTTCATCGCAGGCAATTGCACCATGCTTAATGTTATGTTGCTTTGGTCATGGATCAATTCCGAACGCAGCGACTCAAAGAAACCATGGATGCCATGTTTTGCACCGCAATAGGCAGATTGCAAGGGAATACCCCGGTAAGCAAGGGCTGAACCAACAAGAATTATCGTTCCGTTATTACGTGGTATCATCCGTTTTAATGCTGCCTTTGTACCATAAACCTGACCCAAATAAGTGACCTCAGTTACCCTTTTGAAATCTTCATTCTCCATTTTTTTAAAAGGCCCGAACACACTCACCATTGCATTATTTACCCATATATCTATCGTACCAAGGTCTTTTTCTATGGCTTCGGCAGCGGCCTCAACTTCATCAGCGTTGGCAACATCTGTAACATAGGCTTTTGCCCGGCCGCCTAACGCCTTTACTTCTTTTACGCCTCCGTCTAATCCTTCTTCTCCGCGGGCCAGCAAAGCTACACTGGCGCCATGTTTGGCAAATTCACGTACCAGCGCCCTGCCCAATCCGGCTGATGCCCCGGTTATTACGACTACTTTATTTCTGAAATCTAGTTCCATGTTGTTATTCTGTATAAGCAATTGTTGATAGTAAAGCGTTTTCACTTTGTCTTGAATCAAGCCGCGTGTGCTGTATCACCACCGGCACATTTGAAATGAAAACGCTGGAGTAGGATAGGCCAAGCGGAATACTCTCCGGATCGTTTAAATTGTTGAACCGGATGTGTTTGGTACGCTGTGCAGGCACCGTGATTTTGTAAGGGCCAACAGGCGGCCGATCTTCAAAATAAATTGTAAGCGCTATCTCTGCGTCCTCATCCCCGGCATTCAGTATGCACGCAGCCTCATGACTTGTCATTTCAGGGGCAGGACCGGTGCTCCATGCCGGAATATAGCCTTCTGGTATCGCCCATATTTTCTTACCGATCTGCATTTACTTACGTTTTAAATATAACCCCACCGCTAATGCGCCTATCACTACCCCTGCAATAGCAGCTGCTATCTTTATTTGATGATTGTTGCCCCCAGGTTTTGCATTGAGCTTCATACCGTCAACATATTTGTTTTCAGGATATTCCAGGTCAGTGCGTTCTTTTTTAATGGCCATTTGCAGTACCTGGGCAATATGCAATCCTTTGCGGTCTGTTTCCTGTTCTATTTGTTCACGGCAACTGAACCCATCCGCAACAATAATGGTATCAGCATCCGCCTTTCTTACTTCCGGCAGCAATACACGCTCGCCTGC
>JBQCEA010000467.1:0-3431 GCA_051960695.1 Mucilaginibacter sp.
GGAATGGTTCGGTGCCGCAAGTGATATCACTGAACAACGCCAAAGCGAGGAAGCCCTGCGCCAAAGCACTGAGCAGGCTGAGCAGCAAAAACGATTGTATGAAACCATCACCGATAGCACACCGGACCTAATCTATGTATTTGACCTAAATTACCGGTTTACATATGCAAACCGGTCACTGCTGGCAATGTGGGGAAAAACATGGGATACCGCCATAGGTAAAGGCCTGCGAGACAATGGTTACGAAGAGTGGCATGCACAGATGCATGAACGCGAAATAGACCAGGTACGGGCGACCAAAAAACCGATCCGTGGAGAAGTTTCCTTTCCACATGCTGAGCTTGGCCGGCGCATTTATGACTACATTTTTACACCGGTGTTAAACAAGCATGGCGATGTTGAGGCTGTTGCGGGTACAACGCGGGATATTACAGAGATCCGTATTGCGGAAAAGGTTGTTTCTGAAAGTGAAGAGCGGTTCCGAACATTAGCAGAGGCCACTGATATTCTCATCACCGTTGGCGATGAAAAGGGAGTAGCTACTTATTTCAATACCGCCTGGGTGAAAGCTACCGGTCGGCCGGTCGCTGAACTTATTGAATCTGGCTGGATGGACCTTATTTACCCTGACGATAAACAACAGGTAATAACTACCTTCCGCAAGGCACTTGAAAAAGCCGCTCCATTCAGTTGCGAATTTCAAATGGTCAATCCATTGGGCAAATATGACTGGTGGATGCTGAAAGGCGTACCCCGTTTCCATAAGGACAGAACTTTTGCCGGTTACATCAGCTCTTGTGTCGATATAAATGCCCGAAAGACCTCAGAGCGCGAATTGCAGGAGCTGAATGATGAGCTGGCTGCTATGAATGAGGAGATAACATCGACGAATGAAGAATTGACGGCAACCAATGAAGAACTGGCGGCCAGTGAGCAGCAACTCCACCAGCTATTAGCTGAACTGCGGCTGGCGCATGAACAGAGCGCAAAGCTTGTGGCCATCGTTGAATCTTCGGATGATGCAATAGTTGGAAAGGACCTTGAAGGGATTATAACTAGCTGGAACCGGGGGGCTGAACAGGTATTCGGCTACAAGGAGTCGGAGATAATCGGAAAGTCTATCCTGACTATCATCCCCGAAGACCGGCAGCACGAGGAACCTATGATCCTGGGCCGGCTTCGGAATGGCGAGAAGATCGATCATTATGAAACTATTCGAAAACGCGCGGATGGCCGTCTGATTGATGTGTCTCTTACCATTTCTCCTATAAAAAACAAAGAAGGCCGTGTGATCGGTGTTTCAAAAATTGCACGGGATATCACAGACCAGAAGCGCAATGAGCAGCGCAAGAACGACTTTATAGCAATGGCCAGTCATGAATTGAAAACGCCATTGACGTCCTTAACGGCTTTGATCCAGGTGCTGGAACAAAAACTCAGTGGCGTTGCTGACCCTTTCGTTCCCCAGGCGCTCGCGAGAGCAAACACGCAGACGAAACGGATGATTAAACTAATTAATGGCTTTCTCAATGTATCGCGGCTGGAATCTGGCAAATTGGAAATAAAAAAGCAAAATTTCAACCTTTCAGCTTTGATTGAGAGCGAAATAGAAGAGATTAAACTAACAGCGGGAAACTATGATTTTACATTGTTAATAGAGAAGGCTATAATGGTTTTCGCAGACAAGGAAAAGATCGCTTCTGTGATCACAAATTTGCTCACGAACGCAGTAAAATATTCCTTAAAAGACAAAAAAATCACAGTTCGATGCGCTTCAAAAAATGGGCATGCCGTTGTGAGCGTTCAGGATAAAGGCATTGGCATAAATGCGACCGATCTGCCGCGAATATTTGATCGCTACTTCCGGGCAGAAGGTGAACATATAAATCAGGTGTCAGGATTTGGCGTTGGCTTATATTTGAGTGCGGAAGTAATTCGGCACCATGGAGGTCAGATATGGGCAGAAAGTGAGGTCGGCCATGGCTCGACATTTTATTTTACATTGCCCTTACGAAGTAACGGATGAGAGCGGACTCGGAAAATTGCTTTGTTTGAAAACAATATTCAAAACCCTTGAAATTAAAATAAAAGCGCCTCCCATCTCACAAGGAAGCGCTCACTAATCAACTGTAAACCTCTGCACTCGGTATGCGGAGTATCTTATCTATAGGCAGATAGCATAAATTGGGTTCTTTCCATCCAAGCTTGATCTACACCCTCGTACCTGGTATCAACGCTGCCCCCTGTTAAATCACAAAAAGTATGATAGCCGTTATTGCTGGTTGTTCTCAAATTTGCATTGATGAAGTCAATATTTTGCTGTGCGTAGTCTAACCAGGCTGTATTTCCGTCGCGTTCGTATAATCTGATCATAGCCTGTGAGCCCCATACGCACCATGCCGGGTTAACCCGCGGGTCTGTCGTATTAAAAATATACACATGATGGGTACTGTTCCAGAGAACGGTATTCATGGCAATGCCAAGATTTTGGGCCTTGGTAACGTAACTGTTATCGCCTATTATGGACGCATAAAGCAGATCTGCCTCAACCATGATCGCATTGTCATAAGTAAAATGAGCAGTTTGCTTTACACCACTGGCATCAAACTCCCAATCATACAATCCTGTTGTGCTGTCATACAAGTTACCCTCCAGCCAGTTCTTGATAGAAATCGCCCAGCTTTTATAATAGGTCTGGCCTGTTATCTGGTATAATCGCAAAAATGCCTGCATAGCCAGTCCGTTGGTTTGTGTGGGTTTTACGGCACCTGTGCCGGTTCTTTGGTAAAAGCCGCCGCCATCAGTAGAATCCCAAAGGCCATTATTCATCAACCAATTTGCACATGACTCTGCAGAACTGAGATAATTGGATCGTGTGGTGCCGGTGGTAACAGCATACGCATCAAGGTAAGCGTTGATGGTTACACCGCAGTCATCCACATACTTATCTCCACCTGCGCCTGAACCATCCAGATTGGCTGCTGAAAAATAACCACCTATACTTGAGCCGAAATCCCACATGTGATACATCCAGTTATAGGTACTATCCATCCAGGACCGGAATCGGGAATCATTGCCATATGTGGGACTGACCGCCGCCGCATCCGCATAGATCTGGCTGGTGTTGTACCATTCATAGGCACTATTTGCTTCTGTTGTCGTGTTTCCGCGGCAACTGAAATACGGGGATAAAATGTTGCCGACAATAAAATTGTGCGTTTGTTCAGCATTGGTGTAATAAGTCGAACTGGAGTTTAGGTTTCGGGCTTTTGAGGACGGTAACTTTGCGCCTTGTACTTTAGCAACCTGTTCTTTGTGGCATGCCGACAAGATCAGTGCCCCGACCAAAATTGCCGATCCTTTAAGTAGATAATTTGGTTTCATAACGGTTTTAATTAAGTTTATTTGTTGTAATGTATATACATTTTAAA
>JBQCEA010000468.1:0-3744 GCA_051960695.1 Mucilaginibacter sp.
ATAGATATATCGGAAAACCGATATCAAAACAAGGTAAGGACAACCCGGTAACTTCGGACTCACTCCGCTTTAATTATGAAACCAAAAAAGGTAAGATATATAATGCTTCATCTGAACAGGAAGGGAATTTTATTTCAGGTGGCCAGATTCGGAAGCTAAATGATGAAGAGGCTGCTTATCGCAATGTAATTTACAGTACCTGCGATCTGCCTTATCCTGAAACGCATTTTGGTATTGTGATAACTAAAGGTATCGGCGAAAAGAACCAGATCATTTCGGGACCTGCATTTTTAGAAATAGAAGGCATACCATTACCAATAGCTATTCCATTTGGTTTTTTCCCCAAACCAAACTCCCGTACATCCGGGTTTATTTTACCAACCTTTGGCGAGGACCAGAAACTCGGCTTTTATTTACGAAATATAGGATACTACATTGCATTGAATGATTATATCGATCTTACCAATACCGGTACGATATATTCTAATGGCTCGTATGAATTAAACACTACGGCACGCTACATGAACCGTTATAAATATACCGGTTCAGTATCATTAAGCTATAGTTCTACAAACTATGGATTGCCGGGTGACCCTCCTAATAAGGATTTCCACATAGATTGGTCGCACAGCCAAAACCCTAACGCACATCCAGGTACAACCTTTACAGCATCAGTTGATGCGGGTACATCAGGTTTTTACCAGCACAATCCGGCATCGGAAGGCTATAGTCTGCAAACATTAACCCAAAATACCTTGCGTTCAAGTATTGCATATGGCAAGGTATGGGCAGGTACACCATTTAACTTTACAGCTAACCTTTCGCATAGCCAGGATCTGACCAATAAAACTGTAACACTGGAATTGCCGACTTTCAACTTTAACATGTCCACAATCAGCCCTTTTTCTTCAAAAGAACATGTTGGGCCCGAAAGATGGTATGAAAAAATAACACTTGGCTATAGCTTACAAGGTACTAACAAGGTCAATAATGTGCCCGAATCTGAATTATTCCAAAGCGCAACATTGACAAAAAGGTTTCAAAATGGTTTTCAGCACCAAATACCCATCGGCTTCAATCAAACATTGTTTAAATATTTCCAGTTCAGCGCAAATGCCAATTATACTGAACGCTGGTATTTCCAAAGCGTGAATGAAAGATTTGCACGTGGTAGTGTACCAGGTCGCGACTCATTGGTTCTGGATACCATAAGTGGTTTTAAAAGAGCTGGTAATTATAATCTGGGAGCAAGTTTATCAACCAAAATATATAGTACGTTAACGTTTAAAAACAGCGCGGTTAAACAGATAAGATACGTTGCTACACCATCATTAAGCTTTAGTTATAATCCTGATTTTTCAGATCCAAGCTATGGCTATTACCGAACAGCCTATAGCAGCGCAACTGTACCTTACCAGATCAGTTCGGTCAAGTACTCAATATTTCAAAACGGGGTTTACGGCGGCCCATCAATGGGAAAAACGGCGGGACTGGGGTTAAGCCTGGATAACAGTATTGAAGCAAAATTAAGGGCAAAAAGTACAGACACATCACAGACTGATAAAAAAATAAAGATATTGGAAGGTTTTACGATATCAACCTTTTACAACTTTGCAGCTGATTCGTTAAATCTTTCACCAATTTCGTTTTCAGGACATACTTCCTTATTTAAAGATAAAGTTAATGTGAGCTTTGGCGGAACATTTGACCCTTATGTTACTGAAGTACGCGACTCAATTTCTAACGGACAGATCTTGCATTACAAAATACCTATAAATAGATATACTTTCCAGAATGGTAAATTGCCTACTCTGATCAATGCAAATATCTCTGCAAGTGCAAGTTTAAACCCGGCAGTGTTTCATCCACACCCGCAAGCACCTGCACCGGGAACTACTATGCAAAGTATGACGCCTGAGCAATCTGCAAAGCTGGCCCTGCTCAACAGCGATCCGAGTGCTTATGTTGATTTCAATGTTCCCTGGAATATGTCTCTTAATTACAGTTTCAGTTATTCCAATTTATACACCAATACGTCGGTAAGCAATACTATCATGGTGAGCGGTGATGTAAATATTACACCGAAGTGGAAAGTACAGTACACCACTAATTATGACTTCAGAGCCGGTAGATTAAGCAGTGCTACCTCTTTTGGCATTTACCGCGATTTACACTGCTGGGACCTATCAATGCAGTGGCTGCCATTTGGATACTATAAATCATACACCGTAACATTAAGGGTAAAAGCAGCTATATTGCAGGATCTGAAACTAACCAAACGCAGCGATTACACAAACAATCAGTATTACAATCCGTATCAACAATAATGCAGGCAGAAATAATAACTATAGGCGATGAAATATTGATAGGCCAGATAGTAGATACTAATTCGGCCTGGATAGCACAAAAATTAAATGCTATTGGCATCAGGGTTAAGCAGATCACTTCCGTATCTGATGATCGTGAGCATATTCTGGCTGCTCTTAAAGAGGCACATAACCGTGCAAATATCATTTTAATTACTGGTGGCCTCGGCCCAACAAAGGATGATATTACCAAGAAAACGCTTGCCGAATATTTCGGTGTCGGGTTAATAGAGAATAAAGCCGCATTAGCCAATGTGGAAGCGATCTTTAGGCGTATAAGGGGAACAACATTTACAGAAATACTTGATGTAAATAAACAACAGGCATTGGTGCCCGAAAATTGTGAGGTTATTTTGAATAAGAATGGTACCGCACCGGGAATGTGGTTTAACCATGATAATGCGGTCTATGTATCGATGCCAGGTGTACCGCATGAAATGATGTATATGATGGAAGATTCAGTGATACCAAAATTGAAATCCACATTTAAACTGCCGTTTATTGTTCATCACACTATTCTAACTGCGGGTGAAGGGGAATCGTATCTCGCACAGAAAATAGCTGATATTGAAGATTCATTGCCACCATATATAAAACTTGCTTATTTACCTAAACTTGGCCAGGTGCGTTTGCGTTTAAGTGGCTACGGAAATGATGAAAGTTTTTTGAAAGCTGGAGTTGAAAAGTTTGCGGCCAAAATAACTGAGCGTGTCGGCGCTTCGGTTGTTGCACAGGAAGATATTCCGATCGAGAAGGCTATTCTGAATTTTATGGCCGAACGCGAACTGACATTATCTGTTGCTGAAAGTTGTACAGGCGGTTATATTTCGCATTTGATCACGCAGCATGCAGGATCCTCAAAGGTATTTTATGGTGGGGCTGTATCTTATGCTTATGAGTTGAAAGAAAGCATATTGGGTGTAAAGAACGAAACGCTTTGGCAGCATGGCGCAGTAAGCCAGGAAACAGTTACCGAAATGGTTGAAGGTGCTTTGCTAAACTTTAAGTCGGATTATGCTGTTGCTGTAACAGGTATTGCCGGGCCTGACGGAGGGACACCTGAAAAACCGGTAGGAACTGTATGGATAGGAGTGGCGAATAAGAAAAAGACGGTTACAAAGAAATTTTTATTTGGTAACAAAAGGCAGCAAAACATAGAAAGAACGGCAATAGCGGCCTTGAACATGCTAAATATTTTGTTAAAGGAATTAAACTGACTAATTTTGCCCGATAACATCTAATTATATGGCTAAATACCAATTGTTACTGCCTAAAATGGGCGAAAGTGTTGCCGAAGCTACCATTATTAAATGGAACAAAGCGGTTGGCGACACAATAGAAGCTGATGAGGCCGTAATGGAAATTGCTACTGATAAGG
>JBQCEA010000469.1:0-6151 GCA_051960695.1 Mucilaginibacter sp.
CGCCTCCGCCGCCAGTGCCTCCATTATATACTGCAGCACTGCCATACAGTGCATTGGTAAAACCAGAAATATAACTGTGCGTATCCGCATCAGTGAGGTTATAGGTTAAATAAACGCCGTAACCATTACTCACAGTTTCTTGTGCTAATGAGGTAGCCGTACTTTGTGACGTGCTGGTAATATCAATAGCAGCCGGCCCCAACTGGCTCTTGGCAAGGCCGGGTACATTCGGTACAGACCAGGTGCCATAAATAGCATTCCAGCTATAGTTGACTTGAGAGCCCACAGTAACGCCGTTATAAGACAGCTCTGAGGCGGCTGGCCCGTAATCATAAAAAGAGATGATCTTATTCGGCATTAACTGGCGCAAAGCACTAACCAGGTAAACAAATGAATAAGCATTAGGCTGGCCTGTGCCATTAGTGCCATAATCGGCATACTCATCATCAAAATCAATACCGTCGAGCCCGTATTTGGTAACGGCATTACTTAATAGTACCGCAAAATGCTGTGCAGCGGTTTGCGTTGGGAAATTACATATACCCGCCCCCTGATGGTTCCCTAAAATGGACAGCAACACTTTTATGCCCTGATTTTGCAAGGGCTTTATTTGCGTTGCAGCATTATTAAGCACATTAGTAACCTGTGTATTAAAATAAAGCTGTGCAGTATCGGCACTGGTATCATAATTGATGTTTGCAGCAAAAATTATCCCGATATCAAATACGTTAGCACCATTACTGGCCAATGTATATTTTCCAACATCCAATATGCTATTATTATTTACCTCGATGTAGCAAACGGATAATGGTCCGGTTTTGGTAGCCAGGGATCTCCCGCCTTTCATTGCGATATTTTTATTCAATGCAGGAGCGGTAGTTTTAACATCTTTTTTACAAGATGGCAGTATAAACAATAAGCTACATGCCAGCAGCATGCAGGTCTTTAAAAAATTAAAATTTCTCATAATAATTTTGTTTGGTGTTTTTAAATAATTGGTAAGGTTTTTTAATAGATCATTGGGAGTTTCTCCATAGGCATATTTGATTTGGTTTACAGATAGGGTTAATTGATTGTCTTTATATTTTAGCCGGACGGGGGCCCATCACCATTTCCAATGTTCCACTCCGCAGCATGTCGGTATGAGTGATATAATTCTTATGGTAAGGCTTGCCGTTCAGGGTTATGCTTTGGATGTAGACATTCTTCCTGCTATTGTTTTTTGCCCTGATAGTGAATTTTCCGGTTTCGGTTTTAATTGTCACTTCATCGGCAGAAGGACTGCCAAACATATATCTTCTGCTGGCAGGGTTAACCGGGTATAATCCCGCTATGCTCCATATAGCCCATGCACTCATTTGTCCACAGTCTTCATTTCCGGCATAACCATCCGGCTGATCATGATAAAGCGAATCGACGATCATGCGTACCCGTGATTGGGTTTTCCAGGGCTCGCCTGCATAGTCGTACAGGTAAGCAACATGGTGGCTCGGTTCATTACCGTGTGCATACTGACCGATCATGCCGCTGATATCCGGCGATTGGTCTTCGCCATGCATCTTTGAGGTTACGGCAAACAGCGAATCGAGTTTCTTTACAAAATTTTGTCTGCTGCCATAACTGTTAATCAGCCCTTCAACATCCTGCGGAACAAAAAAGGTGTATTGCCAGGCATCGCCCTCCATAAACATGGCCTTGTCGGGGTTGTGTTCCGAATAGAAAGAATCAAATGGCTTTACCCAGCTACCGTCAGAATTTTTGGCTCGCATAAAGCCGGAAACAGGGTCGAAAACGTTCTTCCAGCTTCCTGAGCGTTTCATGAAGTATTGGTAGTCATCATTATGGCCAAGCTTTTTAGCCACTTGTGCTATGCACCAGTCGTCATAGGCATATTCCAGGGTTACAGTAACACTGGCGCCATATTTATCATAAGGCACATAACCATATTGGCGGTAAGCCGGACAGCCGCGCACACTTTCCATGGCGCTTGCTCTCATAGCTTTATAAGCAAGGGGAACATCTATTCCTTTTATACCTTTCAGGATAGCATCTGCCAATACCGGCACGGCATGGTAACCCGTCATGCAATTGGTTTCGTTTGAGCTAAGGTCCCATACCGGCAGTAGGCCATTTTCTTTATAAAAGGCAAGCATTGAATTGATGATACCGGTATAGCGTTCGGTTTGTATAACTGTATAGAGTGGATTCAATGCCCTGAAAGTATCCCATAGCGAATAAGTAGTATACCGTTGCTGCCCGGCAGGCATTTGATGCACTTCACCTTTGGCATTTTGGTATTGGCCATCAGCATCAGAATATAATGAAGGTGCAATGCAGGTATGGTATAAACCTGTATAAAAAATCCGTTTTAAACGGAGATCATTTGTCTTGATCTGCATTTTGGAAAGTTCATGTTCCCATTTGGCTTCAGCAGCAGCTTTAATACGGGTAATGTCCCAGCCGTTTATTTCATTAAGGGCAATTAGAGCTTTATCGGTACTTACCGTTGAAAGAGCGACTTTAAGCTTTATTCTATTGTCTGGCTTTTCTGCGAACAATAATTGTCCGGCAACCATTTCACCTTTCGCTTCATTAATCGAAACGGGCTTGCCATCTACATTGAGGTATAATTTCTTAAATGGCACATTCGAGCGTAGTACAAAATATACCCGCTGTGTTTGTGCCCAGCCTGTAGAATAGCGATATCCGGCCAATGTAGAATCATTCAGCTGTTTTATATAGGTAGATGTAGGACGGTCCCAGTTTTCGTGATAACCAAGATCAAGTTTAATAACCGGTGAGACATTTGCGGGGAAAAGATATTCATGAAATCCGCAATGTTCTGTAGCTGACAGCCTGGCTGTTATGCCATTATCCATTTTTACCTGGTAAAAACCGGGGCTTGCCTTTTCGTTTTTATGACTAAAAGTGGTTCTGCCATGGTTAGCCGTATCAGTGATGAGCTTATTTTCAGGCATAACTGATATATCCTGCCAATCGCCTATACCGGTACCACTTAAATGCATGTGGCTGAATCCGGTAATAACAGAATCGGCATAATAATATCCACTACACCAGTCCCATCCGCCATGGCCGTTGTCCGGACTTAATTGAACCAGACCAACCGGTACCGTTGCGCCCGGAAAAGTATGCCCGTGACCACCCGTACCGATAAATGGATCGACATAATTTATTAACCGCTGGGCATGGGCATTGAGCGCCAGCAGCATACAAATGCTGATTTGCGTTAGTCTGTTTTTCACAAGAATTTATTAAGGGGATTTTCAAGCGCCCGGAATTCCCGGGCGCTTGAAAAAAAGAGGAAAATTAGAAATTGGCTTTATCCACGTCCCACCACAGACGTGTACCGCCATTGTCAGGACCACCAAGCAACCCAACAGCCTGGGTAACAGCAGGCTTGTTATTGGTATATTCGCTGGCAGGATAAGGCAGGCGGCGCACCTGCGTTTCTGTACTGATAGTACCGCCGCTGAAGTTGTTGGCAACAGGGAATAATTTCGGGTAACCTGTACGACGATAATCGGCCCATGCTTCCTGGCCATCAGGGAATATTGCCAGCCATTTTTGGGTAATTATACGCTCCAGCTTTTGCTCTTGGGTAGCAGAGTTATCCCATTTAATGGTAATGGTTGACAGCGCTGCAGCATTGTTGGCCGCGTTCAGCGGATCAGTGAAATCAGCTTCAGTACTTGTGGCATCGCTCAGGTAGTTGCCAATGCTCGCGCCCCACTGCGTCATGGAAGTGGTTATACCCGTTTCATAATCAGTTTGTACATTCTCGGCAGACCAGCCACGCAAAGCTGCTTCGGCCCTTAAGAACCACACTTCGGCTGCAGTCATTATCAGCTGTGGTGTAGTAAAAAGGAAAGTTTGCGAAGTATTGACATTAGCGAAATTAGAATATGTGCTCTGGTTAGATCCGATGATAGAACCTGCACGGATACCTAACCATTTACCTGCATAAGCACTGCCTGCACCTGATTGGGCCGGCTGGAAATAGATCGGTAACCGTGGATCATTATAACCGATGAGGTATGACCCAATGGCTGCACTCATGTTAGTATTGTTCCAATCGCCTGATATTTGGTGCAGGTCATTTTCACGACCACCTGTTTGTGCTATTGCAGCATCGTCGGCCGGGGTAGTAAGCAAACCACCAGAATCGCTTAATGCTTTCTGAGCCTGTTGTTGTGCAGTTGCAGCATCGACTTTTGACAAACGCATAGCTAAACGCAAACGCAGTGAGTTGGCAAATTTTAACCACTCTGCATAATTACCTCCATAAATATAATCTGATGCACCGAGTGTGGTTTTGCCCGGATTAGCAGCAATGTAGGTTTTAAGGTTGGCAACAGCTGTATCTATCTGTTTAAAAAACTGATCGTAAACTGATTTTTGATCATCATACGGAGCAGTAGTAAGCGAGGTAGCAACTTTACTGTAAGGGATCGGGCCGAAACGGTCAGTCACCCTGTCCATTGCTTCTACCTGGATCAGCAGTGCAGCAGCCCACATTTCCGGATTTGCAGTTTTAATATTAGTTGTACCGGCCAATGCATGGATCGGGGCCATTACCATCGTATATTCATCATTAAAACCGGTCGAGTTCCAGCCATCAACCATAGCATAGGTGAGGTTATTGTGATCGCCGCTGAAAGCAATGCCCGGCTGCAAATAACCGCTGTAGCCATCGGCGCTAAGATTTTGTGCACGTTGGTAGTTGGAATAGATCGCCTGCTCCATCGGGCCGAAAGCCGTGCTGGCTATTGATGCACTCTGTGAAGAAGAAAGTGCATCGGGATTGGTGTTATACTTTTCAAAATTCTTCGTACAGGCGGTCATCGCCAGCGTGAAAAGTGCACCTAAAAAAAGACTTATATGTTGATTATTTTTTTTCATGACTTATTCGATTTAAAATAACTGGCTTTAGAAAGTAACATTAAGATCCAAACCTATATTACGTGTTGCCGGCTGGTTGAACAGGTCGACACCTGAAAGGCCGTTGCCTGTCGAAGTAACTACTTCCGGATCGAAAGGCGCTTTCTTATAGAAATAGATCAGGTTACGGCCGATCAACGAAAGTTTTACATTTTTAACCACACTATTAGCCACCGGCCATGTGTAGCCTAATGCTGCCTGACGCAGGCGTACAACAGTTGCACTATAAATATATTGATCAGTTAATGCATTACGTCCGCCGATAGCCTGGTACCAGGTTTGCGCATTTACCGAAGTAACCGCAGTACCTGAAGAATTTACACCATTAATGGTAATACCACCGTTAGTACGGGCATTCCCTGAAGCTTGCGAAACGCCATAGCTATCAAGCATAGCCTGAGTCAAAGACAATACCTGGCCGCCGAATTTACCATCAACCAGGATAGAAAGATTGAAACGGCCTGCGTTAAAGTTGTTATTCCAACCTAATTGAAATTTAGGGTTGGGGTTACCAACATAGCTTAAAGTGGAGCTTTTTTGCGGTGCATAGCTATTTTTGTCTGTTCCTGTCAATACGATCTGGCCAGCAGCATTACGTACGGTAGTGTAACCGTAAATATCGCCGAATGAGCCGCCCTTCGCTATTACTGATTCATAGCCAAATCCACCGCCATCATTGCCGGTAAGAATAGCCATGTTCAGGTTATCAGCTGGGTCAACCTCGATGATCTTGTTTTTGTTGGCTGATGCAGTAAATGACGTATTCCAGGTAAATGCACGGGAGCGAACAACATCAGCACCCAGTGTAATTTCGAAACCAGTGTTCTGTATATCACCCGCATTTACATACCCTGTTGAGATAAGCGTAGCTGCCGGAGGCGTTAAGGCAAAATACTGGTTATAGGTATGGGTGTTGTAATACGTAAAGCTGAAATTGATCCTGTTATCAATAAAGCGCCAGTCGGTACCTAATTCCCATGAATGTGTATTCTCTGGTTTCAAGGTATGCAATGCCTGTGCAGTATTGATGATCAATGCGCCGGATGCCGACTGTGTATTTTGGGTAAGGGTTAAATATGGTGAAGGCAATCCGTTACCAACGTCGGCATAACTTCCGCGAATCTTGGCATAAGAGATAGCTTGCGGCAGGTTAAGTGCCTGCGACAAGATCACTGACAAACCTACTGATGGG
>JBQCEA010000470.1:0-4101 GCA_051960695.1 Mucilaginibacter sp.
ACCTCATCTACGAAACTGTTCGTTTTCGGACAGTAGGTGAAATAAAACCGGACGATTATAACGATGAAGCGAACTTAGACGGAATATAAATTGTTCAATAATCTCTAACCTCCAATCTCTAATCTCTATTCACTACCTTTGCATTATCCCGGATAAAAACCGGGCATCGTATGATCAAAGAAACCGAAATTGTCTGCCAGCCAGAGCAGCATGAGGATGAAGCTGTTTTAAAAAGATTGGCAGCGTCTTCCCTCAATATTTCTCCAAAACAAGTTACAGGATTAAAAATTCTCAAGCGTTCTATCGATGCCCGGGGCCGCAAGGTAGTTTACCGTGTGCAGGCAAGGGTATTCATTAATGAACCTTATATTCCCGAAACCTATACCGTTCAATATCCTAATGTGAAGGATGCCAAACCGGTCATCATTGTTGGCGCTGGTCCGGCGGGGTTATTTGCCGCTTTGCAATGTATTGAGCTGGGTTTAAAACCAATCATTTTAGAGCGCGGTAAGGATGTTAAACAACGTCGTCGCGACCTGGCGAATATCAACAAACAAGGTTTGGTAAACCCTGAGTCGAACTATTGCTTTGGCGAGGGCGGTGCCGGAACTTATTCAGATGGAAAACTCTATACCCGGTCGACCAAGCGTGGTGATGTGATGCAGGTTTTGAAAACCTTTGTGGCACATGGCGCTTCCGAGGATATTTTGATAGATGCCCGGCCGCATATTGGTACTAACAAATTACCCGGCATTATTACCGCTATGCGCGAAACTATTCAGAATGCCGGGGGCGAAGTGCATTTTGACATAAAAGTCACTGGCTTAATAGTTGAGTTTGGCAAGATCAAAGGTGTAAAAACATCAGAGGAAACCTGGAAAGCTGATGCAGTAATACTGGCCACCGGCCATTCGGCACGTGACATTTTTGAAATGTTGCATCGCCAAAATATCCTGATCGAAGCCAAACCATTTGCGCTGGGTGTACGGATCGAGCATCCGCAGGAGATCATCGATAAAGCCCAATATCATTGCGATAACCGGGGCGAGTTTTTGCCGCCATCCTATTATAGTTTAGTTGAGCAGGTCGACGGACGGGGTGTGTTTTCATTTTGCATGTGTCCGGGTGGTATTATTGCACCGTGTGCTACAGAAGACAAAGAAATTGTAGTGAACGGCTGGAGCCCGTCGAAACGAAACAATCCTTATGCTAATTCCGGTACGGTGGTGCAGATCAACCTGGAAGATGTAAAAGGTGACAATAATGATCCTTTCAAGCTGCTCCGCTTTCAGCAAGAAATAGAACAGATCGCTTTTACCGCCGGTGGCGGCGACCTGGTGGCTCCGGCACAGCGAATGGTGGATTTTGTTGAAGGAAGAATATCTGTCGATCTGCCAAAAAATTCCTATCTGCCCGGTACAAAAAGCATAGCTTTAAAGGAAGTTTTACCCAATTGGATAGCCGGAAGATTGCAAAAAGCTTTATCATCATTCGGTAAAAAGATGAAAGGGTATTATACCAATGAAGCAATATTGGTTGGTGTGGAATCGCGAACCTCGTCGCCGGTAAAAATACCAAGGGACAAGGAAACCTTGCAGCATCCGCAGATAACCGGACTTTTCCCATGTGGTGAAGGCGCGGGATACGCGGGTGGAATTATTTCGGCGGCGATTGACGGGGTGAATTGTGCGGTAGCAGCGGCGAAGAAGATATTATAAATTAAAACGTGTCATTTCGACGAACAGGGATGAATTGCGGGTTGGCGTGAGGAGAAATCTTAAGCCATGCATATCTTATAAGATTTCTCCTCGTACCTCGTCGAAATAACATTCAAAACAAAAATATCTATGACAACATCCGAAAAACTCCAGGGTGAATTACAAAATGTCCTTTCCGGCGATCCCTGGTATGGCTCATCTGTTTATTCTATTATTGAACAGGTGACCTTTGAAGCTGCTTATGAAAAACTGCAAGGTTCAGTACATAACATCGCAGGTATTGTATTGCACATGCTGGCATGGACCGAAGAGGTCCTCGACCGTTTGAACGGCAAAGAAGCAAGCCTTCCTTTAAGCGGCGCTTGGCCTGATACCGGTACACCCGAGGAACAAAAATGGCAGAATTATGTTAATGATTTAAAGCTGGTGAATGTAAATTTGCTCGGCGCGATCCAGAATTTTCCCGAAGAGAAATGGACCGAATTAGTAAATGATAAACGCGAACCTGCATTGGGAACGGGTGTTACCTACGAAGAATTAGTGAACGGTTTAATTCAACATCACGTATACCACTCGGCGCAGATAGCGATATTGAACAGGATAATAAATGGCTGATAAAAAAACATTGGTTCTGGGCGCGACGCCCGACGAGAGCCGTTACGCAAATTTAGCATCGAACAGGCTGGTACGCAGCGGTCATAGCATAGTAAACGTGGGATTAAAGACCGGTACTGTTGCAGGTGTACCTATCGAGAAGCCTGAAACCATTCATAAAGATATCGATACGATTACGCTGTATGTTGGCCCTCAGCATCAGCAGTCGTTATATAATTATATATTAGATACCCATCCGCGACGCATTATCTTTAATCCCGGAACGGAGAATTCCGAGCTCCGCCGCATGGCCAATGAAAAGGGGATTGAAACAGAATACGCTTGTACGCTGGTCTTGTTATCTATAGGTCAGTACTGATTGTAGAGACGCGATACCTCGCGTCTTATGTATAATTAATCGTAAGCCGAGACGTAAAGTGTTGTGTTTCTACAAAAATTCCTTTGAGAAAGTATCCTCAACTCCTTTGGATAGTAATTATTGATCCTGTTAGGCAATAATTTCGCCCAACCCAAAACATGACCTTTATACGTCATCAGGCTCCAGCCTTTTTCATTAATATCAATATCGGTTATATTATCTCTTCGTAAATATTGGATGGCTTGTTCCTTGGTTAGCTCCGTTTTAAGAAACTCATCCTGATTGATCATCAGGCTTAACGACAGCTCATGGTCAGGTATCAACTCTTTGCCTGCAAGCTTGCCAATACGCACCCCTGATTTTTTGATATATAGATACTGTTGCAGGGTTTCAAGACTGTCTCTATGAATTCTGTCTATCGCCAGCCAATCGTCGCCCACCTTAAAATAAAAATATTGGTCTGCATTTTTGATATAAGGTTTTAGCAGATCGATCTCTTTATAATTGGGTTTGGGCTGGTTCTTGCTTTTGAATGACCGTATTCCGCCGCTTTCGTCCCTTTTCTTCAGACAGGCTGCAAATAATCCCTCGCCTTTTACTTTGTCGGGATAAAACCGGTATCCCCATGCTTTGTGGGTTGAAGACTGACTTTCCACGATACCCCAATCCTGCTCAATTGGGATACGGATGCTTTCAAGGTCGAATTCATTGCACAGCCAATCGAGTATGTCCTCATTCTCCTCAACCGAATAAGAGCATGTACTATATATAAGATATCCGTCTTCCCTTAGGGCAGGGTAAGCATCCGCCAATATGCGCTCCTGTCGTCGCTGGCATAGGTTCACATTCGCCTCGCTCCATTCGTTCATAGCATCCGGATCTTTTCGGAACATTCCCGATCCCGAACAAGGCGCATCAACTACTATAATGTCGAAAAAGCCTTTCAGTTTACCAAAATCCTTCGGATCGTTATTAGTCACAATAGTATTGGATCGTCCCCATCGGGTCAGGTTGTCGGCCAATATCGGTACACGCGTTTTAATGATCTCATTAGCCACTAACAGATCGTCCTGCTTTATGATAGAACTGATAAGGGTGCTTTTACCGCCAGGTGCAGCACAGAGGTCGAGTATTTTAATGTTGTCGTCTTGCTCCCCGTAGATATGCTGTAATATATGCCCGATAAACATGGACGATGCTTCCTGCACATAATAACAACCTGCATGGAACAGCGGGTCGAAGGTAAAGGATGGCCGGGTATCTAAATAATGTCCCAGCCGGCACCAGGGTATCGGATCGCCCATTTTTACATCAGGCAATTTAAAAGGATTGAGCCGAATTGAGGTCGGTGCCTCCGGTTTTTGATGAGCTTCAATAAATTTTTCGGTATCAAAACCGGGCGCCTCAGCT
>JBQCEA010000471.1:0-13756 GCA_051960695.1 Mucilaginibacter sp.
TTTTTTTAATTAAAATATTATAGATACAGTTCAAGTATAAGTTTTTTTAAAAATAATGTCAAACGATAATTGGGTAGCTTTGGCAGATGAACAATTCCGAAATCGAAATTCCGAAATCCGAAATCCCTATCATCCCATTTTCTCGCCGTAAGCCAGGTCACCGGCATCACCTAATCCGGGGACGATGTACGCTTTCGAGGTCATTTCCTCATCTATTGCACCCAACCATAAATGCGCCTTAGGTAAATTCGCTTTTACGTGCTCTATGCCTTCGGTACTGGCAATAACAGCAGCTATATGAAGCTCTTTAATAGCATATTGCGCCATCAGCTCTTTACAAACTTCCACAACGCTTTGTCCGGTGGCCAGCATCGTATCGCAAAGAATGAATATTTTACCATCAAGGTTTGGCGTGGCAATATGGTCGATATTGATAATGAAGTCACCGTTTTTCTTGATTTTACGGTAGGCAGTGATAAAGGCTGATGGCGACCTGTCAAAGTAATTCAGAAAACCCTGGTGAAATGGCAAACCCGCCCGCAATATAACCCCTAATACCGGCTGCGTTTCGGGAACATTCACCGTAGCGGTACCAAGAGGCGTTTGCACTTCGGTGCTTATATATTTTAGCTTTTTGCTGATCTCATAAGCCAGTATCTCACCGATCCGCTCCTGGTTCCTTCTGAAACGCGCCCTGTCGAGCTGGGTACCTCCGTCACGCAATTCGGCCAAAAACTGGTTCCCGAGAGTGTTTGTTTTGTTCAGTACAAAAAGCATGTTTAAATCTACGGGTTTTACAAGTAACCTTTCTAACGCTATCATGTTATTACGATTAAGATTACAAGCAGCAAGTACCTTTCGAATTAATAAACGTATCCGGTTGATGATAAGTTTTTTTAGTGTAATAATTTATTATCAACCTGTTCCGAATGCACTGCGTACTTTTCAATGCCTTTGTTAATTCGTATTTTTGTTAGTTCATGGAGTTTAAACTTACCTCTCAATATCAGCCCACCGGCGACCAGCCCGAAGCCATCCGGCAACTGGTGCAGGGTGTCAATAATAACGATACGTATCAAACCCTGCTTGGCGTTACAGGCTCGGGGAAAACTTTTACAGTAGCCAATGTTATTGCGCAAACACAGCGTCCTACTTTGATATTGAGCCACAATAAAACGCTTGCCGCGCAGCTTTATGGCGAGTTCAAACAGTTCTTCCCCGAGAACGCGGTGAACTATTTTGTATCGTATTACGACTATTACCAGCCTGAGGCTTTTATACCGACGACGAATACCTATATAGAAAAAGACCTGCAGATAAATGACGAGATAGAAAAGCTGCGTCTGCGTACCACTTCAGCATTGATGTCGGGCCGGCGCGATGTGATAGTTGTTTCGTCTATATCCTGCATATACGGTATGGGAAACCCTGAGGACTTTAAGGATTCGGTTTTCCGTTTTGCCGTGGGCACCCGGATAAGCCGGAATGCCTTCCTGCACCGTTTGGTCGAAATATTATACGCCCGAACTACTGCCGATTTCAAACGCGGTACTTTCAGAGTTAAAGGCGATGTGGTCGACATCTTCCCGGCATACCTGGATTACGCTTACCGAATTTCCTTTTTTGGCGATGATATTGAGGAGTTAAGCACTTTTGAACCGTCGACAGGAAAAACACTGGAGAAAATGACGCACATGGTTGTTTTCCCGGCCAACCTGTATGTTGCCCCTCGCGAACGTTTTCAGCAGTCTATCTGGGCCATACAGGAGGAATTGGAAGTACGTAAGCAGCAATTCATTGGTGAACAGCGTTTCCTGGAAGCCAAGCGACTGGAGGAAAGGGTAAATTACGACCTGGACATGATCCGTGAGTTGGGCTATTGTTCAGGCATTGAGAACTATTCAAGATTTTTTGACGGCCGTAAGCCGGGCGCAAGGCCTTTCTGTTTGCTGGATTATTTTCCGGACGATTACCTGATGGTGATAGACGAAAGCCACGTTACGGTGCCACAGATCAGGGCCATGTACGGCGGCGACCGTTCGCGTAAAATATCGCTGGTTGAATATGGCTTCCGTTTGCCTGCTGCGTTGGACAACCGCCCGTTAAATTTCCAGGAGTTTGAACGGTTAGCACCACAGACCATTTATGTAAGCGCTACGCCTGGCGATTTCGAGCTTGAAAAATCAGGCGGTGTAGTTGTAGAGCAGGTGATCCGCCCAACTGGGTTGCTTGACCCTGTTATAGATATCCGGCCGGTGATCAACCAGGTGGATGACTTATTGGAAGAAGTTGATCAGACCGTTAAAAATGGCGACCGTGTATTAGTTACTACACTTACCAAACGCATGGCCGAGGAACTGGCCAAGTATATGGACCGCCTGGGCATTAAATGCCGGTATATCCACAGCGAGGTAAAAACACTGGACCGTGTTGAGATATTGAGAGGATTGCGATTGGGCGAATTTGATGTTTTGATCGGTATTAACCTCTTGCGTGAAGGTTTGGACTTACCTGAAGTGTCGCTTGTAGCAATATTAGATGCGGATAAAGAAGGGTTTTTACGTTCAGAACGTTCACTGATCCAAACCATAGGCCGTGCAGCACGTAATGACCGTGGCCGGGTAATTATGTACGCGGATAAGATCACCGATTCTATGCAGATCACGATTGATGAAACTAACCGTCGCCGTGAAAAGCAGATCAAATACAATGAGGAACATGGCATTATACCGAAAACCGTTGGCAAATCGCGCGAGGCAATTATTGAGCAAACATCGGTTGTCGATTTTGTAGGTGGTGTACAGAAAGCTTATGTTGAGGCAGATACGGTGTCGTTAGCAGCCGACCCAATTGTTCAGTATATGACCAAAGCCGACATGAAAAAGGCCATTGAAAATACACGTAAGGAAATGGTTACCGCGGCAAAAGATATGGACTTCCTGTTAGCTGCCAAGCTGCGCGACGAAATGTTTGCGCTGGAAAAAATGATGGAAGAAAGGTTTTGATGTGCAAATGAGTGGATGTGCAGATTTCTAATGTGCAGGTGCATGGATTGGCTGCCCTGAAATATCATTTATAAATCATAATTCATTCGCATATCTGCATATTTGCACATCTGCACATCAAACGTTGTAATATTTTCGCTCGTCATTCGTCATAACTACTGTACAGAGTAACATAAAACTTTTTTTTATTTAATAAGCTTATATTTGTAGGCTCAAAATTTTGATACCCAGATGGAACTTATTCGTTTTCTATTCATAGCTATTCTTGTTTTATACATCATACGTAGTCTTGCCAGGTTATTGATGCCCATGCTTTTCCAAACCGTTGTGAACAAAGCGCAGCAACAGGCACAGCAACAATACAGCAAAACACGGCAGCCTGAGGGTAAAATAAAAGTTGATTATATTCCCGAAAAGCCAAAAAGCTCGATCCCGGATTCAGAAGGGGATTTTATCGACTATGAAGAAATAAAATAGGCTTATGGAACAAAAGCCGATATTTAACTTTAAGCGGCGCCATTATGGCACCCCTGAGTCATTTACGCTAATAACAACCAATTATATTGTTTTAGCTATCGGCCTGGCTATATTCACCAATTCGCAGCATAAGATACATTGGTTTTTCTGGATAATACTCGGTTTGCTGGCCATTTATAACGTATGGGACATTTACCGTTACCGCGAAGAATACAATCGCATAGCCATTATTGCATACATCATTGGCACAGCGGGGCTTGGCCTGTTATTTTTAATGTTCTGAAATACAATACCATTGTTACTTTTCGCCGGGGTTAAAATTTAATTCCTTTTCTAAGCCAAATTTATATTTTTGGGGAATTAATTTTTTCTATTCAAAAAACTCAGAATGAATAACTGGTTCAAGCGAAATGCCACCCACCTTGCCGTAATAGGCATTTTTTTAGTGATATGCTTCTTCTATTTTACGCCTGCATTCCAGGGTAAAACCCTTGGGCAAAGTGACGTAGTAGGTGCACAATCCACTCAAACCGAGATCAATGCCTACAAGGCCAAAGACACCACCATTTTGTGGACCGACCAGATATTCGGCGGTATGCCAACCTTCCAGATATGGGCGCCATATCCTGATAATATTACTAAGCATATCATTTCGGCGGGTAAAGCTATTTTCCCTAACCCGATAGATACTGTATTGATATTATTGCTCGGCAGTTACTTTTTATTCTCTGTATTAAAGCTCAATCCATGGCTTGCCGCAGCAGGCGCTATAGCATTCACGTTTACCTCCTACAACATTATATTACTTGTCGCGGGGCATTCGAACCAGTCGTATGCCATTGCATTTTTTGCGCCCATATTGGGAAGCGTCATCCTGACGCTCCGCGGCAGATACTGGCTTGGTGGAGCGCTTACGGCACTATTCATGTCAATGGAAATAGCGGCCAACCACATCCAGATGACCTATTACCTGATGTTTGCCGTTCTGATCCTGGCAGGCATCGAGCTGTACCACGCTATTAAGGATAAAACTACATCTGCATTTCTTAGATCTATAGGTTTTCTGGCAGCGGCCATTGTTATTTCCCTGATGGTAAACGCATCGTTGCTATGGAGTACTTATGAATATGGCAAGGAAACCATACGCGGTAAATCAAACCTGACACAGCATACCACCGAGCCAAGCAACGGTCTCGACAAAACCTACGCTTATGAATACAGCCAGGGTGTTACTGAATGCTTTACCTTCCTGGTACCGAACGCCTATGGTGGAAGCTCAGGCAATGAAGCATTAGACCAGAACTCGGAAGTAGTTAAAACATTAAAAGATAAAGGCATGCCTGACGACCAGGCATTGACCGCTGCCGAACAAATAACAGGCGGCATACCGGGTTTATCATTTTATTGGGGCAACAAGCCCTCAACAGCCGGCCCCAACTATTTCGGCGCCGTTATTTGCTTCCTTTTTATATTCGGTTTGCTGATCGTAAGAAGCCGCATTAAATGGTGGCTGCTGGGCACGGTAGTATTAACGATGTTGCTATCATTTGGCGGCAATTTCCCTTACCTATCCGACATTTTCTTTAAATATTTTCCATTATACAATAAGTTCCGCGCGGTAGAATCTATACTCGCGGTAACAAGTTTATGTTTTGCAATACTGGCATTATTAGCGTTACGAGAAGCTATACAGTCGACCAATAAAACCGAACTATTCAAGAAACTCAAGATCGCTTTATATATCACCGGCGGTTTAACCCTGATCCTGATCGTATTCCCTGACATTTTCTTAAGCTTCCATTCACAGAATCAAACTACCGGCGTGGCTACTTTGGCCCAGGCAATGAAAGGCGATAACGCCACTGCAAACAGCGTTGCAAGCGCCATTGTGAAGGACAGAAAAAGTATTGAGCAGAGTGATGCCATCCGCACACTGATATTTGTGCTGATAGCTTTCGGTTTATTATGGGCTTATTTTAAGCAAAAGATCAATGCTACTGTATTATCGGTAGCTTTTCTTGCCCTGATAACTATTGATCTCTGGCAGATTGACAAACGTTATCTGAAGGAGGATAGTTTTGCTGACAAGCAGGAATCTTATCAGCCAAAACCACGCGAGGTTGATCAATTCATTCAGCGCGATAAAGACCCGGATTTCAGGGTAATGGACCTGACACAAAATCCTAAAGTCGACGTTAGCACGCCGTTCTTCCATAAATCAATTGGCGGTTATTCAGCAGCAAGGCTGAAACGCTTTGAAGAGATCCTGGATAACCAGTTCGCAAAAAGTCTTAACCAGGATGTGCTGGATATGCTGAATACCAAGTATATTATTATGCAAGACCCGAAATCAGGCAACCTTACCATGCAGCGCAATGAAACTGCCTGCGGCCATGCCTGGTTTGTAAAAGACGTTGAGTTTGCGAAAAATGCCGACGAAGAAATGAAGGCTTTAACCGCTTTCTCACCAAAAGAAAAAGCTATTGTAGATCAGCGTTTCAAAAGCCTGATCGATGGAAAATCATTGGCGGTTGACCCGAATGCGACGATTGATCTCGTTAAATATTCACCTGATCATTTGGAATATAAGAGCAGCAGTGGCACTAATCAAATAGCTGTATTCTCGGAAATATACTATGACAAAGGCTGGACAATGAAGATCGACGGCAAAGAACAGCCTTATTTCCGCGCGGATTATATTCTGCGTGCAGCTGTTATTCCGATTGGTAACCATACCATTACTTTTGACTTCCACCCGGCATCGTACTACACAGGCGAGAAAATATCACTGGCAGGATCTATATTGTTAGTACTCGCTTTAGGTGGCGCTATATTTATGGGTGTAAGAAAAAAACCTGAGAATAATCATAAAACGGCCTGACAAACCGCATCGGGGAGTTAATGTAAAAGCGACAGGCCAAACCTGTCGCTTTTTTATCCGCCTTTCAATCGCTTCAATAGATTCTTCACTAATGTTCAGAATGACAATCTGCAATTCTTAATCATTTGTCTTTCTGTGCAGCAGCCAATACCAGCCCAGGTTAAAGGCAATAATAAAATGGTTAAAGATGGTTGGTAGCAACCCATAATGGCGCTTCATGATATGGAACCGCTCCTTCAGGCTTTGGCGGTGCCTTTTTTTGGACATACCCCCAACCAAATATTTAGCCACATATTGATGCGCATTGACTATGATGGTTGCCTTTTTAGAAGCCCGCAATATCCAATCGATATCTGAACTTAGCTGATAGGTACGATCGTAAGGTTCAATGATCGATCGTTTGATATAAATAGCCTGGTGACTAACGCTCATGCCGTATTTGAAGCTACGCCAGGTAAATTGCTCAGGTGCTTTATGCCTGCGCTGACCAAGACTGTTACCTTCAGCATCGATCATTTCTGTTTCGCCATAATAGATATCCGCGTTCTCTGCGGTAGCAAAAATTTTAGCTACGGTATCATTTGAATATATCTCGTCGCCCGAGTTCATGAACAGAACATAATCGCCGGTTGCAAGGGCAAGCCCCTTGTTCATGGCATCATATATCCCTTCATCCTTTTCACTTAGGAGTTTGCTTATTCTGTCACTATATTTCTTAACGATGTCCAATGTGCCATCAGTAGAAAGTCCGTCTATAATGATGTATTCGATATTGGGGTAAGTCTGGTTCAATACCGAAAGCATCGTTCGCTCTATATCGGCTACGTTGTTGTAAACAATGGTAATGACGCTTAATTTAGGCTGAAACATTTTACTCTTTCTTTTCGCCTCACCTAAATCCTCTCCAAAGGAGAGGACTTTGCTCAACTTAGCCCGTCTCTATTGGAGAGGTTGGGGTGAGGCCTTAATAATTCATTATACAGTTCGATATGCTTTTTGGCAATGATGCTTTCCGAAAAGTTATCCATCACCGTTTGTCTTGCTTGTTGCTGTAATTCTTTTTTCTCGGGATAATTGATGGCCCATTCCATGCCGTCGGCAAAACTTTCTGATGATCGGTATACAGCTAAGTATCCATTCTCCTCATGTTTTACCATATCCGGAATGCCGCCTGTGGTAAAGGCAATAACCGGCGTACCACATGCCAGGCTTTCCATTACGGTGTAAGGCAGGTTATCTTCCAACGACGGAATCAAAAACGCATCTGCAGCAGCGAAACAAAGAGCTAACCTTTCATCGTTGTTAATAGTCCCTAAAAAGCTGGTTTTGAACGGGAATTCTGGCAGGTCTTCCATACTCCGGTTACCGAAAACTACCAGTTCGATATCTTCAGCTTTAGCGCCCAATCGCTTCTTTAATATCTCCAAACTTTCGAGCAAATAACCCGTGCCTTTGTGCATGTCCTTACGCGATGGCATAAAGCCGCTCAGAAAAATGAACTTATTCTTTGCGAATCCGGCTTGCTCTTTGGCTTTTTGCTTATCCTCCGGTTTAAATACATTTGTTTCCAAAGTATTGGCGATTTGGCTCACAGCTTTGCCTTTCATCAGGCTGCTTTCGCCTACCGAGCGCTGCATCCAGGTGCTTGGTGCAATAACGGTAAAATCCAGTTGATCATAAGCTGAATGTTTCTGTTTCCAGATGCGGTGCGAATAATCATTCGGGTTTGGATTCTTTAACAATGGACAGTCACCGCACTCCCGTTTAAAATGATCGCAGGTATAGCGAACATGGCAGCCGCCTGTAAATGCATTACTATCATGGAAAGTCCAAACAACAGGCTTGTTCAACTTAGCGATCTCAGCAATATGTTTAGGATCCATAAATCCATGATTTACCCAATGCAGATGAATAATATCAGCCGCTTTTACATCAGGATGATGGATAACCGAGCGACCGAACCATGCGAACGAAAAAGGCGTTTTCAGCGCTTTCAGGTATCTTTTGGCCAATATACGTTCAAGGATAATGGTACCTGCTGTATACGCCTTTTGAAATAAATTTGTGTTAAAATCACCTATCTCCGGATTTTTTCCGAATTTGTAGTGCACTATAACTTTAGAATCAATATTTTGGCTTACTAATGCATTGCTCAGGCGTATGCAGGCCCTGCCCGCACCACCGTTACCGTCATAGGTATTTAAATGCACAACTTTCACAATGCTTCAAAAATACATTTATTCGGTTCAAATCAATTTCCAGCAATATGAAAAAACTGTACTTGCTATTGTTTTCGGTTTTTGTCTTCCAAAATTTAACTAAGGCACAAAGCCAGGAAGCCTATTTTACCTCGTACCCAACGCTAACGCCTGACGGCAAAATCGTAATCTTCAGTTATGAAGGCGACCTGTGGAAAGCAGACATCGATAATCCGGTAGCTGTAAGGCTTACAGCTATGCAGGGCGAAGAAACATCGCCCCGTGTATCGCCTGATGGTAAATGGCTTGCTTTTTCATCCAATCAATTCGGCAATAACGACGTCTATATTATGCCATTGTTCGGAGGTGAGATCAAACAGCTAACCTGGCATGAGGCAAACGATGAGGTGGATTCATGGAGCTGGGACTCGAAATCTGTCTATTTTACTTCTGGTCGCTATAACCATTTCAGCGAATTTAAGGTTGGCATTAACGGCGGTACGCCAAAACGCGTTTTTGGTAATTTCTTCAATACCATTCATGGCGTATTTGAACACCCTACAACCGGCGAGCTGTTTTTCAGTAATACCTTCGAAAGCTACTTTTTTCCCAATCGTAAACATTATAAAGGTTCCTATAACCCTGATATCCAGTCGTACAATCCTAAAACCAAAACCTATAAGCAATACACCACCTGGGAAGGCAAGGATTTTTGGACATCCCTCGACCAAAAAGGTAACATCTACTTTGTGTCGGATGAAGGTAATGGCGAATACAATCTGTACACTTTTATAGATGGCAAGAAAACGGCTTTAACGCAATTTCCAACTTCTATTAAGCGCCCATTTGTAAGTGCCAACGGCGAAAAAGTGGTATTTGAAAAGGATTACCAGCTGTTTGTATATGACGTTGCCTCCAAGCAAACCAGGAAATTAAGAATGACTGCCTTCCGTAATGATGTGCTGCCTAAAGAACAGGAGTTTGATGTGAAAGGCAAGATCGAATCTTTTGATGTATCGCCGGACGGCAAGAAAATGGCTTTTGTATCCCGTGGCGAGATCTTTGTAAGCGACCCGGAAGGAAAATTTATTGAACATATTGATCGTGGCAACAGCGAACGCGTTACCGAAGTGAAGTGGTTGCCAGATAACAGGTCGTTGATATTCACACAGTCTCTCGGAGGGTACTTTAACTGGTATACCATTGCTGCTGATGGCACCGGGAAGGAAAAACAAATCACTAGTGAAAAAGTAAACGACCGCGCATTAACTACGAATAAAGACCATACGAAAGGTGTGTATCTCAGCGGGCGAAATGAAGTAAGACTGATCGATCTGAAAACTTTAGAAAGCAAAACCATAGCCCACGATGAAATATGGGGTTTTGAAAGTACACCGGCTTATATCTCGCCGAACGGTGAATACGTGACTTACAATGCGCACCGCCATTTTGAGGCCGACATATTTGTATACAACACCCGCACTGGTAAAACTACGAATCTAACCAACAGCGGTGTATCTGAGTCGGAGCCATTCTGGTCGCCCGATGAGAAATACATTTACTTTACCAGCTCACGTACCCAGCCGGAATATCCTTATGGCTCACGGGACTCGCATATATGGCGGATGCCTTTGCAGAAGTATGATGAAGACTTTAAACTGGATAAATTCAATGCCTTATTTAAAGAAGAAAAGAAGGATACCACAGCTAAGAAGGATAAAAAATCAAAAGATAAAAAGAAGGCTGAACCGGCTGCGCCTAAAGCTCCGGCCGAGGTTGCTATTGATACTAACGAAATTATGCAGCGGCTGGAACGTATCAGCCCGGAATTTGGCAAGCAGGGAGCACCTTATGTTATTCAAAAGGGTGATAAGACCTATGTTATCTACTACTCAAATCAGGAAGAAGGGAAATGGGGCGCTTTCTGTACTACTTTACAGCCATTTGAAGATCCCAAAACACAAAAAATAACCGGTTATGATGGCTTAGGGTTCGACATAGAAACCGCGGGGGACAGATATTACCTGCTTGGCGGCGGTAATATCTACACATTAAATCCTGAGGGCAGCAAAGTGGAAAAGGTGGATATTGACTACAAGTTCGATAGGAACCTTGCAGGCGAGTTTAAACAGATGTTCGATGAAGCCTGGGCAGGATTGGAAGAGAACTACTACGATGGTAATTTCCACGGTACCGATTGGAAGAAAATGCACGATCAATATGCCACCTATCTTCCTTACCTGAATAACCGTTTCGACCTCCGTTTATTATTGAATGATATGCTTGGCGAACTCAATTCATCGCACCAGGGTTTTTATTCAAACGGACCGGAAGAAACCAAAACCCTGCACTATCGCACAATGGAAACAGGTATCGAGTTTGACAATGAAGACCCTTACAAAGTTGCAGCTGTAGCCAGGAACAGTAATGCAGATAAAGTTGAGGTTAATATTAAGCCCGGTGACAGGCTGAAAGCTGTTAACGGTATTGCCGTAGATGAAAAGCAAAGCCGCGACTTCTATTTCACCAAGCCGTCATTGGATAAAGAGATAGAACTGACCTTTGAACGTGATGGTAAGGACCTTAAAGTGAAAATACATCCTGAGGCAAGCAATGCTTTTACCGATAATTTATACGATCAATGGATAGACAATAACAAAAAAGCTGTAGAAGAAAAAAGTCACGGACGTATTGCTTATGTGTATATGAAAGACATGAGCACCAATTCGCTGGAGAAATTCAAAGAAGATATGGTGGACTATGCCTATAAAAAGGATGCATTGATTCTGGATATACGCTATAACACCGGCGGTAATGTACACGATAATGTACTGCAATTCCTATCGCAGCGTCCATATTTGCAATGGCAATATCGCGATGGCCAGAGAACTCAGCAGCCTAACTTTGCGCCTTCAGCCAAACCGATCATATTGTTAGTAAATGAGCAGACCTTGAGCGATGGAGAAATGACAGCCACCGGCTTTAAAGCTTTAAAACTGGGGAAAATCATTGGTACAGAAACCTATCGCTGGATCATCTTTACAAGCGGCAGCGGATTGGTTGACGGATCATTTTACCGCATACCTGCATGGGGGTGCTATACCCTTGATGGTAAGGATATTGAAAAGAACGGCGTTAGTCCGGATATTTATGTAAAGACAAGCTTTACCGATCGACTTGAAAATAAAGACCCTCAATTGGATAGGGCGGTTGAGGAGATCATGAAGGATTTGAAATAGAAATTTTAGCCATTGTGTCATTAGGTCATTAAGTCATTTTCACATATCGTATTTAATAATCTATGTCATTGGACGAATAAGTGGGAAAGCGCAGTGTAGTGGAATGAGGAGAAATCTTAAACACCATGTATGATGTATAAGATTTCTCTCCTCCCTCAATCATTTCCTTGCTCACCGGATCGAAATGACATAATGGCTCAATGGTGGTTAAGCCTAACCTCGATCTCTACTTTTTTTCTTTTCTTTGCACCCGATGGGCAACGAACTAACAGATAAGGCATTCTGGGCAAATTATTTGGAATCAAAAAAAGACCTGGCATTTGAAGTGCCTGCCAATTACACTTTTCATAAACTGTTAAAAAGCATAGTTGAGGAAAAGCAGGCCAGATCAGCCATTGAATTGGGTGGCTTCCCTGGCTATTATGCGATATTTTTGAAGAAATATTTTGGGTTGGATACTACTTTGTTTGATTTCTATGTGCACCAAAAGGTTTTGAAAGAGGTACTCAATGCCAATCAGCTCGACGTAAAGGATGTCAAAATTATTGAGGGCGACCTTTTCAATTATCAGTCACAGGAGCAATATGATTTGGTGCTTTCCTGCGGTTTGATCGAGCATTTTAATGACACCAAAGATATTATTGCCCGTCATCTTGAGTTTCTGAAACCCGGCGGTACGCTATTTATCACGCTGCCCAACTTTACTGGCGTGAATGGCTGGGTACAGCGTAAGTACGACATGAGCAATTACGAGAAGCACAATATCGGCAGCATGAACCCTCAGCGGCTTGCCGGGTATTGTAAAGAGCTCGGACTGAAAAATGTGGAAGCTTATTACTACGGTAAATTTTCTATCTGGCTGGAGAACCGGGATCAGCAATCTGCATTAACAAAAGCATTTATTAAAACCTTATGGTTTGCCGGAAAGATCGTTACCAAGATAGTGCCTGTGGAGAGTAAATCACTATCGCCTTATATTGTTGTAAAGGCTACCATGTAATCTATTTTTTAACCAGATACTTTGTTTGCAACTGCTTCATATAGCGCAACCCTCGTTGCCATAAAGTACCTTTTCGTTTTGAAAGGAATTGTTTAATGGCCGCATAGGCTTGCGGGTTCTCCTTTATTTCTGACGGAAACTCGGTTACTGGCTGTTGTGCGATCTGCACCTGATAGGTTTTTTCGTTGTTAGAGTGTACCCCGCTTCCGTCATGACCGATGTTATGTACCAGCGAATGTGAAGGGTTTAGCGTTAGGCCATTTTTCAGGAAGATAGAAGCGTACCAGCGGATAGCCCACGAGTTGTTTTTCCCAGCTTTGAACTGCTCCATCTGCTTCCAGAAATTCATGTTGCCTTCTATGGAAAATCTGCTGATCTTCTGTTTATCAAACTGGCCCATCAGCTTGTCAATATCCGGCTCAAAATCTTTCCATGCCCGTGCCCATGTTGCCCAACCCCAGCTTGTAGCTGCACGGTAAAAAAAGGTTTGCGGAAGCTTTTTGTCAGGCAGATCATACATATAAGCACCGACGTGCATCACTTTTTCTTCACTGGCATAGCGGTCGAGCGACTCGTTAAAATACCTCAAAGTATATGGTGAAGAAAGGAGGTCATCTTCAAAAACGATCACCTTATCATATTCATTAACCAGTTTAGTAACTCCGCTGATGATGGAATTAGCCAAACCAAGATTCTCTTTATGTTCCGTGATCTTAACCGACTTAAATCCTGTTACACTCTTTGCAAGCTGCCTAACCTGTTCGATCTTAGCTTTATCTGCCTCGGTTTTAGGGCCATCCGAAAAAATGAATAGCCTCGATTCTTCCGCCAGTAAATTCTTTTGCAAATAGGCAAGCGTACGGCGGGTATGATCGGGCCGGTTGTAAACAAATAGAGCTATCGGTGCCAGGTTTTGCATGGTATCGGAATATTCAGAACAGAGATAATTTATTAAA